>NZ_CATJGZ010000106.1:0-40517 GCF_949740115.1 Bacteroides sp. 41_26 | reverse complement strand
CAATCCGACAAAACCAATAAAAACGCCAGTCTCTTTTTCCTCAACAGCGTATGCCCCAAATCCATATATAGTAAATTCCTCTTGTATTTGATTGTACAATGCAATCGTCTCTTGATAAGACAATTTTTTCAGAAAATACTCCATGACTTTATCATCACTGTTCAATCTGGCAAGATGCGAGATATCTTCCTCTTGCCAAGAACGGAAGATGAGGCGTTGGGTTTCAAAATATTGTTTCATCTGCTTTGTTTTTTATATCATTTCAATTGCTTTTCCTCTTTCCGGCATACACAGCCCATCAGGTGATCGTTAATAAACCCCGAAGCCTGCAAGTGAGCGTAACAAATCGTAGATCCGAAAAATTTGAATCCACGCTTTTTCATATCCTTACTCATCGCATCGGACTGGGGAGAAGATACAGGAATTTCGCTCAATGAACTAAAGGTGTTGACAATCGGTTTTCTGTCGGGAAAGAATGAGAGCGTATAGTTGTAAAAACTACCAAACTCTTTTTGTATAATGAGAAATTGCCTTGCATTAGTGATGGTTGATTTTATTTTCAGGCGGTTTTTCACAATACCATCAAACTGGACCAATCGTTGCACATCTTCATCGGTCATCTGTGCCACCCGCTCGACATCAAAATCACAAAAGGCTTTACGATACCCCTCTCGTTTTCTGAGAATGGTAATCCAACTCAATCCGGCTTGGGCACTCTCCAGCACAAGAAACTCGAACAGTATTTTGTCGTCAGTCACCAATTGTCCCCACTCCTCATCGTGGTATTTTACATACAGTTCGTCGGTTCCACACCAACCACAACGTCCATTTATTACATCTTTCATAAGCATATATTCTTTATTTTACCCACCGTTTGAGTTTTTGAAAAAAAAGTTTTCAATGTTAATTATACGATTATTCTATTTCCGGTGCTTCCCAAACACCTGTTTTATTCATTCGATAGCTTTTCTCTATCTTTTTCGGAGTGTCAGCCTCTAAAGCATAAAGTATTTCACGAGTAAACTCCAAAGCAGAAAAGCCGTTAGCAGTTACAATATTACCATCTCTCACTGCTGGTTTATCGACATAGTGACATTCGCCTTTATAGCCTGCTCCGCCATATTCTTTCAGATAATCCAATCCGTTGCTGGTGTGGTTCACCTCATTCAGGAATCCGTGCATTCCAAGAAAAACCGAAGCGTTGCAGATGCCTGCAACCAGTTTTTTGTTCCTGATGGCATCTTCTACTAACGGGACAACAAGTTCGGCACCTGGAGTAAACCAGCTCATACCTCCGATTAATACTACTCCGGCATAATCGGCAGGAATATCGTTGATACCGTAATCGGGCAATACCTTGAATCCACCGCACGAGACAACAAAGCCTTTCGTTACCGATACCGTTTTAACTACATATTTGCTCTCACTTCCGGGTTCAACTCCCCAACTTAGGTTTGGAGCAATATAGGCTCCTTCCCAATCGGCAAAATTATCGAGCAGTACAAATAAAATCTCTTGTTTCATCCTTATATTTTTTGTTTAAAGTAAATCATCTCTTTTAGTAATACCCCATCTTCAACCATTTGGTGATCGTAATTGTCAGTAAAAAAGTTCTCCACCCGATGGGAGTATTCAAAACCACAATTCGTATAAAAATTAACGGCACCCGGCACATCGCCCGTGCCAACTATCATTTGGCGATACGTTCCAAGCAGCAGTCTATCATGGACTTCTGCTCGTCGGCAAGCAACAACAGAGACAAATTCAGAGACAGATTCCCACACAGCATCTTCAGAAAGAAAATGGGTTGTATTTTTCATTACCACTTTATTTAATTCTTTCATAATAGAGCATATCGACAAATTGACCATTTTTATATGCCCCTTTGGTAAAGATACATTTTAGTGTAAATCCAGCTTTTTCAAGCACTTTTGCACTTGCTTTATTGTAGTCAAACGGAGTAGCGAAAAGTCGAACAACCTCCGTTGTTTTAAAATAATCTTCCACAGCTTCGCTCAAGGCAGCAGACATAATGCCTTGCCCCCAATAATCTTCACCGATATAATATCCAACCTCTGCCGTAAACCGTTCAATATCCTCACTACGTGTAAATCCAATATTACCAACGACCTCACCATCCACAACAATGCCATAACAAGTCAACAGTGGGTCATTTTGCTGAAAGTTGATAAACCACGCTGCATCCTGTGAAGTATATGGATAAGGAAGAGCATCACGCAAGTTGTCCCAAACTTTTTTATTATTCAATTGCCGAGCCAAACTGTCAGCATCGTTATCCGTCAGTGGACGGAGCGAAAATTTATTATTATTATTATTCATATCATCACTTATTTTACCGTAACTATAAACACTTCACTACCAGACATAAAGTTATTATCACCCAACAGTAGAGAACTTGCCGCACAACAGCAAAATTTCACTTTCATTTTTTGAGTATCCTCTTTAAATAGTCGATATTCAGCAAATTCACTGTCTCAAAAACTCCTTTATAAAACACAGCAAAATTATTGAAAACACAAGGTAATTCCTTGGCTTTTTGCAACGTATCTACTTGAATTAAAGATACAAGAAAGTCATTCATCTCACAATACTGCGCTATCGTCTCAATGTATTGATAAACGTAGGGGCATTGCATATCATAATAAATCGTCAGCTCTTCATTCTCTATTTTCAGCTTTTTAGCATTTTGTGCAAATGTCGGTACAGTTCCATCAAAAGAAAGAGCAAGCAATTCATATCCGTTATCGGTAGTATCAACCACCTCAAAACCAAATTTCTTTGCAAATGATTGATCGGAAAGCCAGTTCTTCTGTTTTTTTGCCCCAAGCATACAAATACCGGACTTTCCCTTTTCTCTGGCATCAGCCAAGCAATACTCCATCAACGATTTCCCATATCCGTTTCCTTTCGGACTACCCAAAACCCATAAGCAATACATATAATAATAGTTGTCACCGATTATGGGAACCCAAGCTGTCTCAAGAGGTGCATATTCAATAAAAACCGTAGCTTTTGCATTTAACTTTCTAAAGACATGCCCCTCGTTTAGCCGGTCAGAAAGCCATTGCCGTTTGGCATCAATACCTGGGTGGGCTTTCTTACTACGAATAATGCAGCACAAATGCTCATTGACAAGGTTCTCCGTTGTTAAGTTTACAAAATCAGTATTCATATGTATCTCTTACTTCAAATTGGATATTATCAACATAACCGATCACAATCATATCGCTTTTTTACCGATGTTGGCAGATTGTAAAATACAAATATAGTGAATTTATGCAGATCGCCTCTATATTATGTAAACTGTTTCTCAATAATGAATACCTCCTCTCTTTCTGTTCCTTATCGACCGAAAGGCCTGAATTCAGCTATTCCAGTTAGACAGGTTTTATTTCATGCAATCAATATATTACAAATGAATATCCGATGTTAAAGAAAAAATATAAAATATTTTGTATAAAGCCATCCTTGCTTTACTGAAATATACTACTTTTGTACGATATGAATCAATATATGAAAATCATTGTCCCTAAATTTAAATATATTTTTGGTTTTATTCTCTTATTAGGAACTTTCTTATGCGGATATAATTTCAAACAGTGGTATGTTATAAATCACCGGGTGAAAAAACATATATCTCTCGTATATTCTTTTTCAAGGAACAGTGTTGGCTACGGAAATTTTGAGAAACTTATCACCCGGGAACTAAGAAAAAAAGGCATAGAACCCATATTCAATCAATTTTATCTCGACTGTAATCAATTCAATCCAGAAGTTTGTCTCGATAACATAAATAAATACCTCGACGGTATTAAAAGCAAACCAATGGACCTCATTCTGGCAGTAGGAGATCAGGCTACCTTTTCTTTATTATCAACCCGGCACCGCCTCCTGTCTTCTATTCCGGTAGTAGCCTGTAATGTACATTTCCCCGATGAAAAACTTATAAAAGAATACAGTACTAAAGATATTTATATCCTCAGAGACAGTCCGGACTTTAAAAGCAATATAGATTTCATACAATCATTACAACCTAAAGCAGAAATAGAAATTGTATACAATATTGATCTGACCACACTCGGACGTAAATCTTATGATTTATTGACCAAGGTTGTGGATAGAAGGAACGTACAAATCTTAGGTCATAAGTCAGCATATTCCATGGAATATGAATACAAGGAAATGAACGAAATGATGAAGTACTACAATCTTATGGCTGCCGTAGCAAACGACCGTATCAAAGTAAAAAAAGATAAGTTAACCGTAAGCCTTTGCCCTTTCCGTTATATAAAAGGAGCTTCTTTACTTGTAATGATGGAAAAGTCAAAAAGTGAACAGAAGAAAAAAGCATTTTTACTCGATAAATTTGATTCAATGTCGCTCCCAATAATAAATGCCGTTAATATACCTTCTTTCAGTTGTATTTGCGAGGGGTTCGACGAAGGAACCAAGATTGTGGGTGGCTATATGGCTACAAAAGAAATTTCCGCTAAAGTTACCGCTGATCTATCCGTGCAATTAATGAATAAAGAAAAGACAGGTACCCCTAAAATAAGTGATTTGCCCAAAGAATATGTACTCGACTGGAGTAATATTTCGGTGCATGGCAGACAGGTTACCCAGAATATCCCCAAAAATGTACGCCTTGTCAATTATCCGTTTTATGACCACTATCGTGCTGAGCTCTATCTCCTTGCAATGCTATTTTTTCTTGCATTCATTATCGTATCGCTCAGCTTGCTGCGAATGCGAAAACGTTCTCGGATAGAACGCAAGAATCTGCAAATACTTGAAGAAGCTCATAAACGTTTAACGCTTTCTACAGATGGAAGTCAGATATCATTGTGGAACATGCAAGAAGATACCATTGAGTTTGATACTAATTATACGCGCAATGGGCTTGAAACAACGCTCATTCACCAAAGACGACTTTTTACAATATGCATACCCGGATGACGTAGAACTACTGAGTTCATTTTATGAAACACTTTATCAATCTCCAGGTATGGAAATACAGCGTGCACGTTTTGACTTCGGAAAAACCGAAAGCAACTACCAATGGTATGAACTACGATGCCGCAGCCTGAAAAATGCAAAGGGTGAAATGATGTTGGCAGGTATCATGCAAAACATCCAAAAATTAGTAGAACATGAACAACAACTGATTTTAGCCAAACAAATGGCTGAAAAAGCAGAATTAAAACAGTCGTTCCTAAATAATATAAGTCACGAGATTCGTACTCCGCTCAATGCCATTGTAGGCTTTACTAACATACTGGCGAGTGAATATGCCGACGAAATAGACCAGGAGGAAAAAGAAAGTATGCTCGAAATAATCAATCTTAATAATGAACTACTTTTGAAACTCATTAACGATATGCTGGAAATATCCAATTTAGACTCCGGTAACATGGACTTTGACATAAAGAACTATAATATAACGGATATTGTCAGAGAAATATATAATAACTATCAACCATTAATCCAACCTTCCCTAAAGTTCCATCTTGAATTAGATGACTCACTCTTTTTGCCAGTCAACATAGATCGTATTCGTTTTACACAAGTTATTTCCAATTTCTTAAGTAATGCTAATAAGTTTACCCAAAATGGCTCTATTACATTAGGATGCAAAATAGACAAAGAACATAATGCAGTTTGCGTGTATGTAAAAGATACAGGCAGAGGAATAGATGAAAAAGAACTCATGATGATTTTTGACCGTTTCTATAAAGCCGATGAATTTGAACAAGGTAGTGGCCTGGGGCTATCTATCTGTAAGGTTATTATCGAAAAACTTTCGGGGCGCATAGAAGTACAGTCGGAAGTAGGTATAGGCAGTTGTTTCGCTACAATTTTACCTTTAGCCACCCTCTCTTAAAAATGCACTTATTTGGAAAAATTAAGGATTCCTCGATAGGGATATTTTTATATATCCCGGTCTTTTTATATGAGAAGGTTAACATTCCCTTGAATAAATAAGGTAATCTATAACTTCTTATAAACATTTATATATTAATTAATAATACATCAAATGAAAAAATTACTCTTAGTTTTATGTGCCACAATCGGATTATTGACCGGATGTGGTGATGATGAAAACGAACCTGTTATCCCCCAAGAGTCAGAAGTGACCTTATTCGATAAAAGCACCCAGCCTATTGCCTACATAAACTATGTGGACAAAGATTCTACAATTTATATGTGGGATGGCACTCCAGTAGCTTATTTTGATGGAAAAGAAGACATTTATCATTTCAATGGCCGCTTTTTGGGATGGTATATAAATGGTGTACTATATGACACAGATGGTTATGCTGTTGCAGCCCAAAAAGGGATTGTAAGAGGAGAAATCATAATGAGTAACACTCACTTGGAATCAGTTAAAGGAGTTAAGCACATAAAACCTGTTCCCCATATTCATTCATTAAAACCGATAACTCCGTCTTTTAAAGATAAATGGAGTACCCATTCACTATCCCAGCTACTTCTTCAGGAAGACAATACCTCTACAGATTCTCCAATAAAAGAGAAACAATATTAGTGTCGGAACAGAGACTTCAAACCGTCAAATATTCCCGGAAGAGCAACAGTACCATGCATCTCTTCCGGAAACTTTTTATAAACAACCCGTAGATGCCGGTTTTCCATATCGGGAACAATCTTTATTTTCAAACTATCTGCCAGCGAGAACTGATTTAATTTCACTCCGGGACGTTGCTGAGTGGCAAAAGCAACATATAACTGTTTACCGGAAAAATCCTGTCCTGACGCTTTTTGCCTCCACTGCCTTAGGAAAACTCCCCGATCCCACCATAAGCTGGGATCTATTGCCATAAACGTATCAAATGATCCGGGGTGCTGAAGAAGCATCTCTAAAGTGAACAGACCTGCATATGAGTGTCCTACCAGAATTTTACTACCGCCACCAGACACTTCTTTTTCCACTTCAGGACGTAACTCCTCCGTCAGAAAACGATAGAATTGCTCAGCCCCTCCTCCCTGCGGTTTATCTCCGGAATGAATAGTTCCGTCCCGTCGTGCAGCCGAACAAGTGGGAGTAAAATCCCTGGTACGGTCCGTATTTAGTACCGCGACAACAATACATGGAGGCAAAGAAGAAACTTTGGAAGAAGAGAAAAAACGGGTAAATCCTACTACTGAATGAAAAAAAACATCCCCATCCAGTAAATAAAGAACAGGAAGGTTTCTAATCGAGCCCCCGGCCTGTCTTTCGGGTTCATAAACCCAATAAGCCCTCTCCTCATTTAATATCTGCGAAAACAGGGTATGCCGGGTTCCTATATGGATAGAATCCTGTGCTTGCACTGAAAAAGGAGTTAACCCTCCTATCACAACAAGCAATATTATTATATAAACATATTTCATTTATCGGATTTTTGGTGCAAAGTTCATGGAAAATATTGAGTTTATCAATCCCCACTTCTGGGTATTTATTTCCAAAAGAGTAACTACACAGAAATCATCCCAAAGACTTACATGCCAAATCGTGACGTATCTACTGATTTACTTTCTTTCTTTGTATATCCACCAAAGCGATAAGAGAAATGTACTGTAAATGCCCGTGAATAAAAAGCATTATCCATATCTAAATGTTGTCCTTTAAAACGGATTTTAATGTTAGGCATTCCGGTTTCAAAAATATCACTGCAACGAGCAGATACAGTCGCCTTGTCTTTGGCAAAGCTCCATTTCAAACCAGCCGTCAGATTAAAAACACTATTTACATCAAACGTCCCCTGTATGGCAGGTGTCTGCACATTCCCATTCAGTTCTAAAGACAAACCCTTATAAACTTTAAATGTATTATCAAGTGATCCGCTGAACAGCCATTTCTTCCGGTTGAAAGGTATATCAAAGAAATCGTCACAGCGTTGATGCATTTGCATTCCTGTCAAAGTCAGCCGGGAATCCAGCCAACTCCCGCCTTTAAAAGGTAATATGACATTTGCACCCCACAAGCGCATATAGTTCCAGTTCGTATTTTTATAAATCAAAGCAAGCCTGTCTGTTGACTGATAGGCTGCTTGTACGAAATAATCTGCCGTGTGCATAAAGAACATACCGAAAATATACTTTTGCTTCAGAATATAATTACCATTCAGATTGTATGTTGTCATAGGCCTTATTCCCGGAGTTCCCCACAATTCGGTATATCCGTCTATATAACTGACGGATGATTGCATATCCCAATAGCTCGGATAAGTTTTATCCGTTGACAGTGAAAACTGGAGAATATGCTTAGGTGTCTTCATATAAGTGAATGTTGCTTGCGGATAAACAGCCCATTTATGATAATTGCCAATGGTATAATATTCTCCCGTAGCTGAAGCTGAAAACGAAGTCCCTGTTTCATACTCCTTGCTCACCGACACATAAAAATTAGTAGTCTGCTCTTTTAACTTTGAATCCGTATTTTGTGTCTGAATACCACCACCGACTTCATTATAAATCTGATAGTCATGGTCATTGGCAAATCTGTAGGAAGCTCCATAACCAAAGTTCCAGCCTCTGGTTAGTTGATGGCTCTGGTCTGCATAAATAGAATAACGGTCTATTTTCTGCCCGGCTGACAAATTAAAATGACTCTGACTATTATCTTCATAATTGACGTTCAGGTTTTGTTCATTATCTGAAGTATAACGGGTATAATCTCCTCCTATTTCCAATCCGAATCCTGAATGATATTGCAGTGATATGTTATGCATACGGGTATCTATGTACTTATCAGTATTACTGGTCTGGTAGTTTCCGACAGTCCGGCTGTTATTGTGTTGATCGGGGCTAAAATTCCCTGTATAAGACACATTCAGATTGTTTTTATCATTAAAATTATATTCAAACGCTGTCCTCAAATTATGATTCCAATATTTGGTACTTATCCGGTTATTCTGATTAATCTCGTATATTTTGTTTTTCAATGTATGTCTGGAATAAATATTCATATATTCCATCTGTTTTACATCACTTGAACCATACATTACATCAAAAGCCATTTTGGGAGTAGACAACCGAAAATTACCGTTCATACTTCCACTATTGAAATAATGGTTCGTATAATCAGCATTTACTTCTCCCTGAAAAGAATAATCATTCGAACGTTTCAACACTACATTAATGACAGCCCCTCTTACATGATATTGGGGTGGCGCGCTATACATTACCTCTGCCTTTTCCACACGATCAACAGGAGTATTTCTCAATAAAGTTTCCAGCTGAGCAGCGTTCATCGTCATAGGTTTGCCATTCAAAATAACAGTAACACTTCCGGCTCCTGCCAAAGTCAATCCCTCTTTATCTTCTTGTACACCCGGTAACTTTGTTAAAGCCTCATAAGCATTATTCACCACCTTACCATCAGCCAATTGTGCAAGATTATACCCCAAACGCCCCTCCTCCACTTTCACAAAAGGGCGCTCCGCCTTTATGACTACTTCATCCAAAGCATAATCTTCGGGTTCTAATGTGACAATCCCGATGTCATTCTTCACGTCTGACAGCAATTTGGTTTTATATAACAGATGTTGGATGATCAAACGATATTGTTCCGGTTGATGATTCAGCAGAAACACTCCATCCGTATTCGATATCGAAGCGCCTATATAAATGGAATCCATCGTTTGTAACACAATAGTTGCTCCATCTATTGGTTGTTGATTACTATCTACAATCTTTCCTGTTATTGTCTGGGCTTTTAGTGCTACAGCAGCAATAAATATAAATGAAATTGAGACAAATAGTTTTCGTGTCATCGTTTGTTCTTTTAGGAAGCAAAAAGTGCTACACTATATTTGTCGGTAAAGGTATCGAATTTAGTCCTGTTCTTAGAAACTAATTATGAAAGATTATGGAACATATAACAAAACTAATGAATCGGATAGATGGGCATAACCTTAAAATCAGACTATGCCCTTATTTTTATACTATCATTTACCCAATCCTACCAAATACTCTACTATTTTGGGGTCATAATGTGAAATCCGCAATCACCGGCTACAATCAACAGAGTATCTTTCATCTGATATTGTACACAAAGTTTTAAAACCAACTGATTAAAGTCGCCATGTACATCACCCGAAATGACAAGATCTTTTGCTTCGAAAAAGGAAAGTGTGAAACACTCACTATCGCTTTTATTCATGCTTTAAGTTCTCCCAATAGGGTTTTAATGCAATTTGTAAGTAGCGAACCATATCTGAAAATGACAATTCACTTTTACTCGTTATCTTGCGGATGAATGCTTTCCATCTGGTTTGCATTTCTATATTGTCAGGGAACTCTGCTCGGAAGAACATTGTGTCGCTCATATATTCCGTATGCCGATTCTCAAAGGTTCGTTTAATTGCCTTTTTAAGTACTTCAGCATCATATTGACTGGCTGATAAAATCTGATAAAGGTCGTAGTAGTCCTTCATACGGCTACTTTGGTCTACCAAATCAACTACAGCATGCATTTTCTCTGCAATGACTGTTTCGATGGAATATGCCAAGATGTTAGCAGTTGGGAGATGCTTGAGTAAAATAGGGTAATCAAGAGGTATAGCCCCGGGAGTTACCACATCGCCAAATCCAATATCCATTGTCATTACCTGTGCAATGGTATCCATAGTAACAGAAATACTCAATCTGACACCATGATAATCTTTGAACTCTGTGATATTCTGTGCTGAGATGCGAGTAAGATCAAAGCATACACCGTCTTCATCGCAAGGTACAGCGCATATTTCTTTGAATACATTGACTATTTTTTCGCGATCATTACTAATGTCAGCTCCTAAGAAATCTATATCCAAGGTAGGTCGAGCTGAAAAACGTTCATAAGCATACATAAGTGCTCCACCTTTCAGGTAGAAGTTATTCTTGTAGTGTGTCTGTGACATACGATAAAGTAGCCGTTCCTGGAAATAGCGAGTCAATATCGTTTGGAAAAAGATATTTTCCTGTTTGGCTATATTAAGCAAACGAGCTCTTATAGATTTTCCGTAGTTCTTTATTTCTTCACTCATAGCTTTATTTCGAGATATTTTTCAAGAGTCTTTGTAACACGTAGTTTGCTTGCATAGTCCATCAGGAGAGTTAGGTTACGATTAGAAAGTGCTAAATAGCTGTTAACTACTTCGGAACATACATCCATACCAATCTTATTTCTATACTTAATAGCGTCACAAACAGAGCGTTCCACATTATATACTTTAACATGATAACCACTTACAATTCGGTCCTCAACACCAAGCTCCAATAGTGGCTCAGTAATGGAGTGTAGTTCTATCGGGGGATATTCGGGTAGCTGTATCTTTCTTCCTCTTTTGATGGCCACATGATAGGCCTGAGGCAAAGAAGTGGTAAGTCCATGGATATTCCATGCAGAAAACAAGCATAGAATACCAGCCGGCACCACAACATCAAGGTCTATCATGGTATCGGCCAACTGTTCCATTGTAGCGTACACACCTCGCCGGATGCAGACCATATTTCCTTCACGGGCACTCTTGAGGAGCTTATAGTATGCACTACGGCTCTTTTCCTTTACTTCTGAAGAAGAGATGAATCGATTTTTACTTTCTTCTGAATTCATTTCTGCAATTCTTTTATCACTGTACAAAAGTACTACAAATAATCAAATATGCAGTATGTTTGTACAAAAGTTATGTACTTTCTTTATTCTATTTGCCTTATTTTTCATATCTTTGCCCCTGCAAAACCATTTGTACCCAAGAGCGGTAAATGGCAGTAAATCAATCTTCTGAAATTAACTCCTACCAATTGTACAAACAGGGTTAAAAAAGTGCGGTACAACACGTATATCTAAAACACTGAAAATAAACACATTGCATTTGTGCCTACTTTCAATGTAATTGTAAAAATGAGGTTTGTACCATTTAAAAGAGCAAAACGCTAATAGTCAATAGTGTAAACATGCTGCCTTCACATAGTATCCCTATCATTCGCCTGTGGAGCTTTCAATCGTAAAATTCTCTGATTTAAAATTGCTATAGTATCTTCCGGAAACAGCAGTAAACTTTAAGACACAATAATCAGGATCCGTTACACCTTCTTTATAATACATCGTATCCCCTTCCCGCCATATCATTTCTTTACTTACATGATCTGTCAGGACTTCCACTCTTCCTTTTAGCATTATTCCCTTAAAAAAACGTGTATCACAAAAATAAAGACAAGAACGAGACTCCTTTAAAAACTGAAAGACGCGCAGGGATGAAGTATTTGTTGTTAAATAGATCACACTGATTCCCTCCCGTTTACGAGGTTGTAACATTGCTTTTATATTAGGAAAACCTTCTGTATCAACAGAACCGATAAAAGCGATTTTCTGTTTGTCTATCATATTTCCTACTGTTTTTTCTACATCTTTCATGATTTTACTGTTTTATGGTTTAATAAGTACCACAAAGATAAAGGGATAGAAAAGAAGTAATGTAATAGAAACAAAGGGGAAAATAGTACTTTTTACGGTTTATGCTCTTTACGATAAGCCAAGGGAGTGTAACCTGTACACTGACGAAAAGCACGAATAAAATAAGAGACGGACGAAAAGTTGAATTCAAATGCAAGTTCAGAGATAGAAGTATTTGTATAAACGAGCAATCCCCGGACTTCATCTATTACTCTATCCTGTATATATTGCTTGGCACTAATGCTCATAACAGTGTTCATCAACTCATTCAGATAGTTGGGAGTAACACAAAGTTTATCTGCATAGAATTGAACAGAATGGTGCTCTCTCAAATGAATATCAACTAATTTTATAAATCCACTGATATGAATATTACGGCTTTCCTTATTCATTGTTCCTACAGGTATCTCATTTTAATAGGTTCTGTCCAGCAACATGAGTGCTTCATAAAGCAGTGCTCTCAATACATGTATATCATTTTGTTTATACCCGTCTATTTCTGCTTTAATATTCTGCAAAAGCCGGAGCATGCATTTATAAAGTTCATCAGACAGGTGTAGCTTGGAGCATGATTTATCCCATCCAAAAAATGAAAGATGCTGCACAAACAAAGAATCTTTAAAGACGGAAGATAAAAACCGATCTTCAAAAATCAGCGCATAACCGTTTGTTATATGATTCGTATCCCAACTCCGTATTTCCCCCGGTTGAGAAAAAAACACGTCGCAAGAAGTCGCTTCATAATTCTTATTATCGATAGAAAAAGTCCCCTCCCCCTCAGTAATGAAAGTGATATCATAATATGTCAATGTATGAATAGGGTTTTCGGATAAAAACCTTTTTATGTATTTTAATTCTACGACGTCAATTAATAATTCACTTCCATACTTAGTCTTGTAAAAAGTATATTGAGGAATTGGGTTCTTCATATTCTATATTTAACTTCTGAATAAATATTCAGCAAAGATATTGAATCTCACGAAACTTTTATCACTCCATATACTTTCTTTATACTCATCTATTAAGGATCTCTTTATATCAACAGACTCTGACACACGGAATATCCAATAAGAAAGCAACTTTCTCCAGTTTATCCGCTATATGTCCTATTCCAATTGTACAATGATGTGAAGATCCCGATTTGCTCCATCTATCCATAAAAGTACGTGCACCACAAGAAAAGCGATAACGACTATTTGTATTACCAATCTGCAAAGTAGGTCTCCTTCTACTGATTCTGTTACTGGAATCCCCAAAATAAAATTTTAGAAAAAGACAAAATATAGAACTCACTTCAAAATTTGAAACATCATAATGAAACACATTTATATTACACAGCGGAAGAGAAAGAACGAATCGTCCGTACTTTAAAGCAGGCGAACGGAAACAAACAGCTTGCCGCCAAGCTCCTCGATATTGGAAGGACAAAGCCGTATACCCAAATGAAGGAATACGGGATAAAAAAGAATGATTCATAAAATCTTGATATAAGATGATTTTGATTGAATTTTTCTTTGTAATTTTGCTAAGGATAAAAACACTATTTGGTAAATGCAAATTTGAAAAATCTAATGAAATCGGTAAGTTGGCAAATCGTAACCCTGTGATAATGAATTTTAGTGTAATTCATTAGTAACCATCAGTTAATCAAAATTGATAAGCTTTTGAGCAGAAATAGGACAGCGTGATAAAAGGGACACTATATAATGAATGAAACAAAAAAGTGGTATAGTATAGAGAAACAATACATTCAAAAAGAATAACATAATATCGATAAAAAAGAAGCGCAATATGGAAAAGAAGTACGACCAATGGATATCAAAGTGTAATATGGCAATCTGTTTGAATCTTGATTCAGCAGATTTCTCAGATCGCGGACTTCTTTCCGTGAATATATTGAGCCAATTACGTAACTTAATAGATCACATTTGCGTGAAGATTTTTGCAACAAACGGAGGACATCTCGACGCAGTATATTACAATAACATCACGGAGGCAAAAAAGTATATACAAAGCAAAGGGGAATATCGTTTTATAAAACAGTTTTATGATTTATTGCAAATTTCCGCATCACACTATACTCTCGACCCTGAGAACTCAGAACGTCTGATGCTGAAATATTATGAATATTTGCTGCGAATAAAACAACTTATGAATGAAAAATATGGAGTGAAAATTTTGTATAACCTCAATAAATTCCCACTAAATACAGACCCTGCCTTTTCGACCTATTACAAAGCAATAGCAGACAAGATTACAAACCTTGATCTGTCAAATGCTTTAACCGAAGAAAGACGTTTCTATATTTATAAAATTAAACCTCTGTTCGTAGAAGATTCTATTTATTACGAAATCACATTCTCTCTTGCAAACGAAAGAGTGAGTAAATTCGACCGAATCATAGCCTTTTCCAAGGCAGAAATCATGCCTAATTATGCTACATTCCTACGTTTGACAACAACTGAAATCAGCGTATTGGGAGTGAATATGCCCATATTGATCATTGTAGACTGGAAGCCTTCAATAAGAATATGCGAATTGAAAAATTTTGGAAAAATATTAGGATTAGACTTTCCTGACTCGCGTACCAAGGAGTACGGTAATCTGATGAATTATCTGATGGACAGCCGATGCTCACTAACGGAAATTATAAATTTTGAGGACTCCCGTTTTAAGGATTTTTTATCAAAAATCCAACATGGAGGAAAAACACAGCACATCAGTTTGCTATTGGAGCGCTGCCGTTCTATCATTAAAAAGAACGATCCGGGAAGTAACGTATTACGCTACCTTTTATTAAGGATGAATAACAAAATTATCAAAAGCCAATACAATTGTACACCATGTTCTTCTCTCACCAACTTGTATCTTAGTATAAAAAGCAAGCCATTCGACAACATGCCTTTCAGCTTTTCGTTGTCCAATCACAATCCTCTATTATCCGATTTGTTGGAGGCTATTCCAACAGTTGGTCATGAGCCTGAATTTCTTGCCCGTCGCTTGGCAAATAACGCCGAACACAACGGAACACTTTATACTCCACAAACAGAACTGACAACTTTCACCAATGTTCCGTCGTTGGCAGAAGAGTACAATAACCGCCTATACTATAAGCATCAACACGCACGAATTGAAATGTTCAAGGAGTATTCATACATACGCAAATACGAAGAAAATGTCCATAGCATCTTACAAATACTGAACAATAAATCCAAAAGCGGGATTTCCAACTATACTGCAATTGCGAACAAATGGTTGGCAAACCCAGGAGTATATATAGATTGCAACGAAAAACGTACTGCCATACAAAATATCTTCTCCGATTCACAAGTAGCTTTTATCTATGGGGCTGCAGGTACGGGAAAGTCGACCCTTATCAATCACATTTCTCACATATTCAGCGATAAAGACAAACTTTATCTTGCAAACACAAACCCGGCAGTGGATAATCTGAAACGCAAAGTCAATGCTGCCAACACAAACTTTATAACCATTGCAAGTTATTTGAGTCGCAGAAACATCGAATGTGATATTCTGTTTATTGATGAGTGCAGTACAGTATGCAATGAAGACATGCTGGCCATATTAGAAAATGAATCATTCCGCCTTTTAGTACTCGTTGGGGATATGTTCCAAATTGAATCCATAAAATTCGGAAATTGGTTCAGTATTTCACATTCTCATTTCAAAGGTAACAACGTGGTAGAACTGACACAACCATATCGGACCTCATGCCTTGATTTGATAGAGACATGGGGAAAGGTAAGAACATTATCACCAGATATTCTTGAACATATCACTCGAAATGACTATTCGGCAAACCTTAACGAATCAATCTTCAGCAAGACAGAGCCGGACGAGATTGTCCTTTGTCTTAACTATGGCGGTCTATATGGTATTAACAATATAAACCGTTTTCTACAGAGTAGTAATCCCAATCCTCCTGTCCAATGGGGCATACATACTTACAAGAAAGGAGATCCTATTCTATTCAATGAGACAGACCGTTTTTTCCCTATTCTATACAACAACCTGAAAGGTGAAATCATAGACATCTCAACAAGTGACCATTCAATCTTTTTTACCCTAAAAGTAAACACACCGCTTTCTGATTTTGATCTTGAAGGAAGCGACATCGAGTATATTTCCACAAGTATGGATGGAACCACAACAATCCGCATTCAAGTGGAGGAAGAAGAGGACGGTGATTTCGATGCAAACTCCGACCGGGGAGTAATACCTTTCCAAATAGCCTATGCCGTCTCCATCCACAAAGCCCAAGGATTGGAATACCAATCAGTAAAAAGAGTTATCACCCATGATGTGGAAGAACTCATAACACACAATATCTTCTATACCGCAATAACACGCACACGTGAAAAACTAAAAATCTACTGGACCCCGGAGACGGAGAATAAAATTCTAAGCAATATGAAATTCCAATTTAGCAAAAAGGACTACGGGATTATAAGGAATAAATACCATGACTTTTAACAGTATGAAAAAGTACTGCTTTATGACACCCACGAATTTTCGTCTCGATGCAATGAGCAAAACAAAAGGTATTTTATATGCAGCAGTGTCCTCCTCTACTTTTGGACTGGCACCGTTCTTCTCCATCATGCTTCTCACAACAGGATTCTCCTCATTTGAAGTACTGAGCTACCGTTGGGGAGTCGCTTCCGCTACATTAATACTTTTCGGTTTAATATCCGGATGCAGTTTCCGATTAAATAAAAAGGATTTCGGTACTGTGTTTTTATTGAGTTTATTCCGGGCAGCCACATCACTGAGTCTGGTGATTGCTTATCAGAATATAGCCAGTGGAGTGGCCTCTATCATTCATTTCATGTACCCGTTGGCTGTAGCTCTGGCTATGATGCTCTTTTTCCATGAAAAGAAGTCACTATGGACTATTACAGCTATCCTGGCATCTATCGCCGGAGCTGTATTTCTTTCATCGGGAGACATCAGTCACAGTGGAGGTAACACTACCGTAGGAATCATAGCCGCCTGTATCTCTGTATTTTCTTATGGAGGCTATATCATAGGAGTACGAAAAAGCCGTGCAGTACAGATCAACTCTACTGTGCTCACTTGCTATGTAATGGGAATAGGCGCTCTCCTTTTTATTATATGCGGCTGTTTCACCAGCGGTATCCGGATCGTGACAGACTGGGGTACATGGCTGTATATATTAGGACTTGCCTTACCTGCCACCGCCATCTCTAACATGGCTCTGATCAAAGCAATCAAACACATCGGTCCTACCCTTACTTCTATCTTCGGAGCCATGGAACCGCTAACAGCTGTCATCATAGGGACGCTCGTTTTTCAGGAATTGTTCACTCCAAAGAGTGTTATAGGAATTGTTCTGATAGTAACAGCGGTTACTATCGTGGTTTTTAGAGAAAAGCGATCAGCGATAAACGATCATTCATCATCCACTGCAAATTATTTACCGTAAAAAAATATCTTTATCAATCGAAAACAAATCCATTCCGGCAGGTGTTGGTATAGGCAGTAAATAATAAAACCTAGACCAAAACGGAAATGAAAACAATTAAATTAATTTTAGCAGTAGGATTTCTGCTCGCCTTTGCTACGGGTACATATGCCCAAAAGCAAAGAACTCAAACCTATCTACCCAAATTTGCCATTAAAACAAATGCCCTTTACTGGGCCACAAGTACTCCCAATCTGGGATTTGAAATAGGACTGGCAAAGAAATTAACTCTTGATGTATCGGGCAATTACAACCCCTGGAAGTTTTCGGACAACAAACAGTTCAAGCATTGGTTAGTACAGCCTGAACTACGTTACTGGCTCTGCGAACGTTTTAATGGTAGTTTCTTCGGCCTGCACGGACACTATGCCGATATGGACATTAGTAACCTTGACATGTTCGGCCTGGGGCATGACCGGTATGATGGTAAACTTTACGGTGCTGGTATATCTTACGGCTATCAGTGGATATTAAACAAACGCTGGAGTATGGAAGCCACCATCGGACTTGGCTACGCTCACATCAAATATGACAAATATGAACCGGGAGACAACGGTCAGAAATTAGGTCATAGTACTAAAGATTATTTCGGTCCTACCAAAGTAGGCCTTAGCTTCATCTACATTATTAAATAATAACCTATAAACCAACTGTAACAATGAAAAGAAATGTTATATATCTCCTGCTGGCACTTGTCATAGCACTTCCCGCCAGTGCCCAGAAACTTTACAATGATGCCATCAGTTTATCTGACGTATCACTGTGGCAACAGGGCAACTCTCTTTATATCAGCATGACGATCGATATGAAGAATCTTGTAGTTAGTCCTCAACGTTCACTTACGTTGACTCCGCTGCTGACAGACGGCCAGCACAATGTACCCTTACAGGATATTATAATCAACGGTCGTCGTCGCCAGAAAGCATATATACGGGGTTTGGCAATAGAAAAAGAAAAACCTGCAGGTATCGTTATCCCTTATGATAAAAGAGAAGTACTAAACTATACGCAGGTAATCCCTTATCAGCCATGGATGCAAAATGCAGCACTGAATCTGGTTGAAAACCTCTGCGGTTGTGGCAATAATGAAGAGATGATTGCACAGGAACTCATTACCAACGATGTATCTACCGAGGCGAAACGTTTGGCAGCCATGTCTCCGATAGTCGCTTATATTCAACCAGCTGTAGAAGTAGTAAAAACCCGTAGCGAACAATACGAGGCTCATCTGGATTTCCCGGTAAGCAAATCTGTTATCCTGACCGATTTCATGAACAATCATAAAGAGTTGATGAATATTCACTCTATGTTCGATAAAGTGCAGAATGATAAGAACCTCACCATAACCGGTATCAGTATTGAAGGTTTTGCTTCTCCCGAAGGTCCTTTGAAATTCAACGAACAGCTTTCTCAGAAACGTGCCGAAGCACTGAAGAAATACCTGAGTGAGAATGAAAAAGTTCCGGCCAACCTCTATAAGGTATCCTTTGGCGGTGAAAACTGGGATGGATTGGTGAAAGCCCTGGAAGCTTCTTCCATGAAAGATAAAGAGACGTTTATCAATATCATTAAAAATACCAGTGATGATGCTTTGCGCAAAAAAGAAATTATGCGTGTAGCAGGTGGTGTTCCTTATCGTGCCATGTTGAAAGATATCTATCCGGGATTACGTAAAGTAGATTGCAAGATAGATTATACTGTGGTAAACTTCGATGTTGAACAAGGACGCATCGTTATCAAAACAAATCCGAAATACCTGAGTCTGAACGAGATGTACCAGGTAGCCAACAGCTATCCGAAAGGAAGTGACGACTTTGTAAACGTGTTCGATATTGCCGTACGCATGTACCCGAACGATGAAGTAGCCAACTTAAATGCCGCTGCCGTAGCATTAAGTAAGAAAGATGTGAGAACTGCCATAAAGTTTATGGAAAAGGCAAACAAACAGACTGCCGAATACATCAATAATAGTGGTGTATACGATTTCCTTAACGGGGATATAAATCAGTCCATTGCAGCTTTCACGCAAGCTGCCCACATGGGTAATGAAGCAGCAAAAGCCAACTTGAAGCAACTGCAAAAAATACTGGATATGAAGAAGATGCCTAACAAATAGACATCCCATCTGATAAAAAAAAGTCCGGATATGGTTAACTAAATAAATCATATCCGGACTTTTTATTCAACTCCATAATGTAACTTATCGTTTTTTGTTTAAATCCGGCATATCACGGATAAAATCATAAAAAAATTTGCTTTTCGGGCAGTCAAAACGATCTCCAGTTTTGTTATAAGAATATTATACATTATTAAATCTGACGATTATGACACTGATTCTTGCTATTATTCCGGTTTTACTCCTTATTGTATTAATGGCTTTTTTAAAAATGCCAGGCGATAAAAGTAGTGTCATATCTCTCATTGTAACGATGCTGATAGCCATCTTTGGTTTC
This sequence comes from Bacteroides sp. 41_26, assembly GCF_949740115.1. Taxonomy (NCBI): domain Bacteria; kingdom Pseudomonadati; phylum Bacteroidota; class Bacteroidia; order Bacteroidales; family Bacteroidaceae; genus Bacteroides; species Bacteroides sp. 41_26. Next base: position 20,101 of record NZ_CATJGZ010000106.1, on the reverse strand, counting down.
CATTTTGCAGTGGACGATCTTGCTTATTCATTCCTCTATGGTGCATTGAAAGCAGTTTCTCCCATCCTGATCATTATCGTAATGGCTATTTTCAGCTATAACGTATTGCTAAAGACCCAAAAAATGGAAATCATCAAGCAACAATTTTCCTCTATCTCTACTGATAAAAGCATTCAGGTGTTACTATTGACATGGGGATTTGGAGGGTTACTTGAAGCAATGGCGGGCTTCGGTACCGCAGTTGCTATCCCTGCCGCTATACTTATCAGCCTTGGTTTCAAACCCGTTTTCTCGGCAGTAGTAAGCTTAATAGCCAACAGCGTGGCCACGGCTTTTGGAGCTATCGGCACACCGGTACTTGTATTGGCTAAAGAAACCAATCTGGATGTATTAACCTTAAGCACCAATGTCGTGCTACAGCTTTCCGTACTTATGTTCCTCATCCCATTGGTACTACTTTTTCTCACAGACCCCAAATTGAAATCACTACCCAAGAATGTGTTCCTCGCACTATTAGTGGGTGGTGTATCCCTTGTCAGCCAATATGTAGCCGCACGTTATATGGGAGCAGAATCCCCGGCCATTATCGGTAGTATTCTTTCTATTATCGTAATCGTGATTTATGGTAAACTCACAGCTTCTAAAGAAGAGAAAACACGCAAAAGTTCTCTTCGCGGAAAAGATATCCTGAATGCATGGAGTATTTATCTGCTCATTCTCTTGCTGATAATCCTGACCAGTCCCCTATTCCCGGGACTGCGCAATACACTTGAGAACAACTGGATAACACGTATCAGCCTTCCTATCAATGACTCTACAGTGAACTATACCATCTCATGGCTTACCCATGCAGGTGTACTTCTCTTTGTCGGTACTTTTATTGGCGGACTAATACAAGGTGCAAAAGTCAAAGACCTATTCATCGTACTTTGGAATACTGTGAAGCAGTTGAAAAAAACATTCATCACGGTTATCTGCCTTGTCGGCCTGTCAACCATCATGGATACTGCCGGGATGATCTCGGTTATTGCTACTGCCTTAGCTACTGCCACAGGTAGTCTTTATCCGCTTTTCGCACCGGTTATCGGATGTTTAGGTACATTCATCACCGGTAGTGATACTTCATCCAACATTCTTTTCGGAAAACTGCAAGCCAGTGTTGCCGGGCATATCAATGTAAACCCCGATTGGCTATCAGCCGCTAATACGGTAGGTGCTACCGGAGGAAAAATCATTTCTCCCCAAAGTATTGCCATAGCTACTTCAGCAAGTAATCAACAGGGAAAAGAGGGCGAAATTCTGAAAGCAGCCATCCCTTATGCACTTGCCTATATAGTGATAACAGGAATCATTGTATTTATTTTCAGCTAAAAAGTTAAGTTACGGAAGAAAAGACTTATTAGACTCATCGGGCATATCTTGCTGACATGTATGTACGTCATACAGGAAGACGGAAGTAAATTTGAATCTTTATTAATCGCTCCCCTTTCCGTCCTGCTCGAATACCGGGACCAGGGAGTAGGTTCCGCATTAATCAAAGAGGGCCTGAAGCGCGGGCGTGAAATGAGATATAAAGCTGTATTCCTCTGTGGAGATCCTAATTATTATCACCGGTTCGGTTTTAAATCAATTAGTGAATTCGGACTCACCAATCCCGATATTCCCGAACCATACGTGATGGGATACGAACTGGAAGCTGGTGCATTGGATCATGTTACAGGGATAGCAAAGCTCGTATAATTATAATTTCCGGATAGGATGAAAAAGAAAGCCGATATGTCTCTTATGAAAAGAGATGTATCGGCTTATTATTTCTTGTATCGTATTAGTAAAATACTTTAGAAAATTTCAGAAAGTATCTGGGATTTGATCTTCTCCCATGAAATATCAGTCAACATATACGGCATTATATCTTCTTCGGCATCATCAAAATATGCCAAACTTTTCATTGCCATAAAAGTGGAACCATCAGGATATTTCTGAGAATAGAAATCTAATATCTTATTTATAGAAAAGCGCTGCAGCAAGAAAGCAATATCAATAAAATCTTTCTTAGTTCCCCTACCAATGATAGCCGTAATCTTCATTGCTGCTATATCCCTTAAACTTGCCATTCGGATACCTTGCATCACCACTGCATCGTCAATCCAGGAATATTGATAATCAACGACATCAATCTTAACATTATTCAACTGATATATATGAATATGCGGTGATTCTTTCAGAACAACCAGCGAGCCGATTTGTTCCAGAGCCATCGTCAATTCATCCTTACTTGCATCCACTGTACCAAAGAAATCTAAGTCGACAGACTTTCGATGCCCTATTTGTAAAGCCAACGCAGTGCCTCCTACCAAACGAGTATTATGAAGTATAGGTATACTCTGCAACTTTTTCAGAAGTTCCAGTGTTGTGGAATCGACTGTTGATAAGTGTAACATCTGAACTTTTCTTTAGGAGTATTTGATATTGCAGCAACATAAGCCAAAGCACGAGGTTCCAATTCCCTCATTTTTTTTGCCTCCTCTACAATTTTCGGCAAACCATAATATGAGCGAATTATTATCCAATCATTCCACATCCCATATTCCAGCACCCTTTTTATTATGTATTTAGGATACTGTTCTAGGTCAATGTCTTCTTTCCGTATATCCCAAAAAAGATGACTGGAAAACGCATTTATACATTCATTTGCTGACATAGAAATTTTTCTTTGAAAACAAAGATAATGCATTTTATTCAATTTACAAATCTTTCTTTCTCAAGATAATAAGGATTAATTGAATTTATGTAAGCAGAAGAACCTCTTCATAAATAATAGATATAGCATGCTTAATAAAAAGACACTACCCAATAAATACCAGTATCCATATTCCCGTAATATCAAATACCCTATTACAACAATTGCCTGCACCATCATATAAATCAATGCCACCACCACATGAGGCATTCTCAGTTCATTAGCCATAATCTGATACATATGTTTCCGGTGAGGTAAACCAATGTTTTCATGCAACATCAATCGATGAACAATAGTTAACACACTATCTATCCCATACACTACTAACAGTATAATCCAGCTAAAATCCCCGGTTTGAATAATCAACCTCCCAATCAAAAAAAGAATGGTAAATGCAATACTAACCGCCCCCACATCTCCGGCAAAACACTTCGCCCTCTTTCGGAAATTAAAGAAATTGAAAACCAGCACAGCACACAGCATTGTATAAATAAGATCCGGCTCAACAAACGAAACAACCGAATGATTAATAAATGCCAAAGCTCCAAGTATGACCAAAGAATACCCTCCCGTGATACCATTAATACCATCCATAAAGTTATAGGCATTGATAATACCTGTGCAAATGATTAACGCTACAAGGATTGTCCACCAGGGAAGAGAGAATAATCCCCATTGATAAAACATCAATCCCATAGCCGAAAAATGAAACACCAATCGCAACGCCTGAGAAGTAGAACGGATATCATCAATAAAACTGATTAAGGTGACCAATGTCAAGGCAAGCATGAACCAGGGATATTCAAAATGATTCGTAAGGAAATAAGCCAATACGCCAAAATAGAAAATGATTCCTCCACCCCGCAAAGTGATCCGAGTATGCGAACTGCGTTCATTGGGGTTATCGATGATGTTGTATTTATCGGCGATATAAAAATAAAAAAGTTCTGCTAAGAAAAGCAGAACTAAGACTATTAAATAATACACAGCTTTATATATTTAAAAAGTATCTTCAATCGTAAGTCGTAAATTGTCCAATTGTAAATCATTCAAAGGACCTTATTGTCTTTATCAACCCTTCTTTTGCTGTAACAGGCATTTTATCAATACCTAATGCCCTTTTTATCTTTGCGTTACTTACTACATAATTCTCCGTTAGCTTCCGAAGCCGTTCTGTATTTAAAGGTAAGTGAAACAAAGTACCAATCCCGGCACATCCTTCCATTATCCCCCTATTTATTTTCCAAATGCGAGATTTCTTTCCCATTACTTCACATATAATAGTTATCAGTTCATTAGTAGACATCGCTTCATCATCCCCCATATGATAGATACCACCCGGAACGTCTTTCGTCAATAGTCCTTCTACCACGTAGCAAAGATTATCTATCGAAGTAAACGAACGACGATTCTCAAAAGCTCCCAAAGGCCACGGAATACCTTTCTTCACCACATTATAAAGCAAATTCAGGTTCCCTTTATTTCCCGCCCCATGTATCATACAAGGTCTTAATATATAAACCTGCTTGTTCAATTGACAGTGGACAGTGGACAATTGACAATTAGCTGCGCTATCATGCTGCATAGCAACTGTCAATTGTCCATTGTCAACTGTCAATTGTTCACCATCAACTGTCAATTTATTAATAATGTACTCTTCTGCCCTGATTTTACTTTCTCCATAAGGACCAACAGGAGTTGGAATAACATCCTCGGTGAGTATATCCCCCACAACGCTATCGGCAGCAGCTTTTACAGAACTGAAAAAGATAAATTTCTTGGCAGAAGATTGAAGAAAGAAATCAAAAATTTTCTGAGTTAAGCCGGTGTTGATATCAAAATAAGATTGGGCAATTGATTGATTTTTCGTGTCATGAGCTTTACCTGCTAAATGAATGATAGCATCAAACTTCGGAAGATTCTGAGAAGCAAAAGATTCCGGTTTTATATCCTCCCATGAGAAAGTATTTATTACTCCTTCTTTTTCCGGAGCCACAATGTCCAAGCCATAAAGAATATGACGGTTCTTTATAGCTGTAACAAGATTAAAACCCACGAAACCGTGGATACCGGTAATCAGTATATTCATCCTCTAAACTGTTATTTTCCTATACAATGATATATAAAACCTGCCTCCTGAAGTTCTTTCTTATCATAAATATTCCGTCCGTCAAAGACTATCGGTTCTTTCATCGTCCTTTTCACCACACCCCAGTTAGGCACACGAAACTCCTTCCATTCCGTCACTAAAAGCAAAGCATCCGCATCAAGTACAGCATCATACATACCCGTGGCATACTCCACCAGATCCCTCACTCGCCGCCGACATTCCGTAACAGCAACCGGATCATAAACCTTCACCATAGCACCGGATTCAAGAATTTTATCAATCAAAACCAGCGCAGGGGCCTCACGCATATCATCCGTTTCCGGTTTAAAAGCTAATCCCCAAAGGGCAATCCTCTTCCCTTTCAGATCTCCCCCGAAGTGTTTCAACAGTTTATCAAAAAGAATACTTTTTTGAATTTCATTTACCTCTTCCACTGCTTTCAATACTTTCATCGGATATCCATTCTTCTCAGCCGTTTTAATTAGAGCCTTCACATCTTTAGGAAAACAAGAACCACCATAACCACATCCCGGATACAAAAACTTACTACCAATACGGTTATCTGCACCCATCCCTTTACGAACCATATTCACATCTGCGCCTACCAATTCACACAAGTTAGCAATATCATTCATAAAGCTGATACGAGTAGCAAGCATCGAATTTGCTGCATATTTAATCATTTCCGCACTGGGAACATCTGTAAAGATCAGACGATAATTATTCATCATAAATGGCTTATAAAGACGCTCCATTATCGCTTTAGCCTTCTCCGATTCCACACCTACAACCACGCGATCCGGCTTCATGAAATCATCCACGGCATCACCTTCTTTCAGAAATTCCGGATTGGAAGCCACGTCAAATTCGATACAGACATTCCGTTTGTCTAGTTCTTCTTGAATGGCAACTCTTACTTTCTGAGCCGTACCTACGGGAACCGTACTTTTAGTTACCACCAAAACATACTTTTTCATATTCTGCCCGATGCCACGGGCTACTTCGAGCACATAACGCAAATCCGCACTCCCATCCTCATCCGGGGGAGTACCAACGGCACTGAATACCACCTCAACATCATCCAAACATGAAGCTAAAGAAGTAGTAAACTTCAAACGCCCGGCATTGAAGTTCCGGTGCACCAGCTCTTCCAAACCTGGTTCATAGATAGGGATGACGCCTTTTTTCAGATTCTCAATTTTAGACTCCATCACATCGACGCAAGTCACATCCACCCCCATCTCAGAAAAACAAGTACCTGTCACCAAACCGACATAGCCGGTTCCTACTATTGCGATTTTCATATTGTGTTATTTTTATTTTTTTTGATCTTACAAGTGGTAAAAAGAGCGATACCAGTTCACCGTTTCTTGCACGCCTTCTCGGATGGGTTTATGCGGTTTGAATCCCAATTCCTGCTGCAAAGCCGTCGTATCCGCATTGGTCTGATAAACATCTCCCGGCTGCATCGGCAGATAGATTTTATCGGCTGGATGTCCTATTACCTCTTCAATAGCCTGAATAAAGTCCATCAGTTTCACAGGAAGAGAATTGCCGATATTATAAATTTTATAAGGAGCTGTAGAAGTACTCGGATCGGGCTTCTCCGGATTCCAAACCTTATCGGGCTGCGGAACAGAATCGACCACCCGCAATACACCCTCTACAATATCGTCGATGTAAGTAAAGTCCCGAAGCATGTCTCCATTATTAAAGACCTTTATCGGACGATTATGTAGTATAGCATCTGTAAACAGGAAAGGAGACATGTCCGGCCTACCCCACGGACCATATACGGTAAAGAAACGAAGTCCGGTGGAAGGTATATTGTATAAATGACTGTATGTGTGAGCCATCAACTCATTCGATTTTTTCGTTGCAGCATACAAGCTCACCGGATGAGCAATACTATCTTGCTCCGAGAATGGAACCTTGCCATTCAATCCGTAAACGCTACTGGAACTGGCATACACCAAATGCCGGATGGCATTATGCCTACAGCCTTCGAGCACATTGAGAAAACCATCAATATTACTTTCCACATAAGCATACGGATTTTCTATCGAATAGCGTACACCAGCTTGTGCAGCCATGTTGATGACAATATCAAACTGTCCATTAGCAAAGAGCATCTCCATCGCCTGTCGGTCTTCCAGATTCATCCGTACGAAACTAAACTTCGGGAAAAGGTTGCTCGAAACAAACTTGTACCAAGTAATTTCGTCCTCACTAATCCCTAAAGTAGCAAGACGACCGAACTTCAGGCTAATGTCATAGTAGGAGTTTATATTGTCCACCCCTATTACTTCATCTCCACGTCGCAAAAGGCGCTTACAGACGTAAGAGCCGATAAAACCGGCAGCACCGGTCACTAATACTTTCATTTAGAATAAATAAAAAACAAATAATTAAAAATCTTGTACTTGGTATATAAAGCAGAATTACCAATTTAGTTAATGAAGGATTTTAGGAGTAGAGAAATATTAAATTTTTGTAATCATTCAGATCGGATATTTCTTCAATATACGTATTATTGATTCATAATCCTTCCTGACACATTCAATTTCTTTTTGTGAAATTGAACGCTTCTCCTGCATTCGTCTTTCAAAACGGCGTGCATCTTTTCCAAATAATATAGGAGTCTCTTTAACAGGTTTAGCCATAATTCTTTGTATCTTATTTACTTCCAGATATTTCTACACCCGACAAATCCTCATATATTTCCAAATGCCTTCTCACTACATTCTCAATAGAAAAATCCCATTCTGCCAAACGTCTGGAATTCTTTCCCATCTCTTGCCTGAGTGCTTTATCTTCAATCAACCTTTTCAGCCGATCGGCCAAGGTGTCACTGTCTTTTACCGGGATCAAGTATCCGTTATACCCATCCACTACCGTTTCTTTGCAGCCGATGGAATTTGTCGTTACAATAGGACGCCCTACAGCCGTTGCCTCTATCAGAGACTTCGGAAGTCCCTCTTTGTAGTAAGAAGGAAAAGCCACTATATGGCAATCTTTCAGCAGATTCAACACATCCGTCCGATAGCCAAGCCATTGGATATATTCCCCATCACATACCGCTTGCAACTCCTCTTCTCTGATGGCTTTGGGGTTATCATCCAACCCACCACAAAGCAGAAACTGCACTTTGCCTTTATACTGTTCTTTCAGTTTCAAAGCAGCATCCGTCAGGACGAATATCCCTTTCTCCACAATCATGCGGGCGGTCAACAATACTTTTATCTTCCCTTCTTCCGGTTCAGGGCTATAGCAAAACTGCTGCAAGTCCACTCCCGAACCTTTAATCATTGCAGCCTGATCCTCCCTGATAATACGGTTATTCAGGAAAAGAGACTTGTCTTCATCATTCTGGAAAATAACAGTAAGACGATCGCGATAATGTGAGAAACGCAGAACTTTAGGAAGTATTTTTGATAGAAGCGACTGATTCTCTTCCGAAAAAAAGATCCCCAATCCACTAACGGCATTCACTACTCCACGGACACTCGCCAACTTTGCAGCCAACGTTCCCCAAAGGATAGTCTTAAGCCCTACATGGTGCACCACATCCGGCTTTTCACGATGATATAGCCAATAGAGGAACCAACAAGTATGCAATTCTTCCATCACATTTTGTCCCGAGCGGCTCATAGGCAAATCAATTACTTTCAAACCAAGGGCTTCTATCTCTTTCTTTTTCCCAGTGTCTTTGGTAACGATAGTAACATTGTAGCCAGCTTTTCGGGCACGAAGTGCAATCTCTTTGCGGTGGGAAAGGAAAAACCAATCGACGTTGACGACAATAAATAGAAGAGGCATTATTTGTTTTTATAAAAAGATGAAATGTCAAATTGGCGACCGAGTTCAAAATCAAAAGAATCAGGGACAAATCCCCAATATCCACTCCCTGAATAAAAAGTAGTCTCTCCAAAAATGATATTTCCGTCAATATTATATAAATCAATCCGAACATGGGGAAAATCTTTCGATAAGATTTCCGCAATCTCTATCATACGATCAAAATTCTTAGGTTTCAAAATTTTCATTTTAGAAATAGGATAACTGTCCGATTTCACATTTAAAGGTGTCCAATCTCTTGTAAAGAAATTCAATTTAGCGCCTTTTTCTCTTTCAGTTAAGACAAAGAGGCTATGAACATGTCCATCAAAACAAAACATTTTATAGTCAACAAGGGAAACATCCCGATTATCTGCATTAGAAATAAGCTTCTCTATAATTATTCTTGGTTTTCCTCCCAAATACCCCCATTCTCTTCCTGGGTTAACTTTCGTATTCAGATTAAGCCAAGAGTTTACAGTTTTTATCGTTTTAAGAATATCCAAATTCTCTTTATTCCTACAAATAATGATATTATTACTTCCCCCACCATCCGTGGATTTTATAACAAAAGAATTGGGTAATTTATCAAACACAATATCTTCTGCTGAATCATAAACTCCATAAATTTCATTAAGATACTCTCCTAATCCCTTTGATTCCACATATCCTCTCACAGTATACTTATCAGAACAAATCTTCAGTAATGGATCTCGATAAAAACACTTGTACATTTGAATCTTTTCTGTAAAGCGTTGTGGATTTTTAAAATTCAACTTATGTCCCATTTTTATCCTATATTGCCATTTTAACATAATAGGATCAGGAATAAAAGAAAATAATCTCAATATCGCAAACCTAAGTTGTTGATTTTTAAATACTTTTTTATAATTCATAGAGTATATGTTTATATCGCAGTATTTTAGAATGTAACATAAATTCTCGTAGCCTCTTCTTTATGCTTCACACAATATTCAATAACTTCATCCGTATAATCCCCAAAAGCAGCACCTGTTGTAAACTGAAATAGCCATGTGGAAAAAGCTGATATATTATATTCTATTAGGCGAGGATTCCCCAAATAATCTATCATAATATCCAATGCAATACAATGAAAATGAGGAATACACTTACCAATTTCAATTGCAAACTGCTTGACTTTAAAAAACTCTGGGATAACAAATATTTCTTTCTGAAAATCAATGCCATTAAACACATGGCTTGTTTCACCATATTGATTGCAAACCCTATCATGAATCATCCCATCAGTTCCAACTCCAACAAAACAACCACCGGCATGTGCATTATCAACCAAAGATCCCGATTTTCCGATGCGCATAATCACATTCGGAATTACAATCTCACTATTTTTTACAGATCTATAAATCTGAACACGAAGAGTATTCACTGATGTTTTACAGAACTGCGACATAAACGGAGACTGTTTAAGTACTTCTTGCACCAAAAAGTTTTTGCCGAAAAAAGTAGTAAGAAAAGGAATAGATAATGTTTCACCACTACCTTTATTTACAAATAGACCATCTATATTCTTATCAAAAAACAAAATATTACGACCAGAGCTAGAATCTATTGACGGTTTCACTATAAGTTTATCAAATGAACAAAACATAGATACAATATCTATTTTATCTTTATCAAGTTCATTATAATTTTCATCATAATATATGCCATTTATATTCCTCAGCAGAGTCCGTGGAGTGACCGAAACTGCAAACTGTTTAAAAAGGAATTTATCAAACATACATTTATCTTCATAAAGACTTCGATATCTTATTGGATTTAAAATAGGTTCTATTACATTATGACAAATATCATCCGGCACTATATTGATATCCTCTCCAATATACTTTGAAAACGTTCTATAATACTTTCTATTGACATGTCCGGAAAGAGCCGACCATTTTCTCACCCATGCTTCTTCATTTTTGCACCTTTGATTACTGATACGAGAAATTTTCATTATTTCAGAAACTTCCCTATTTGCTATAATCTTAGATACTCCTAAAGCTAAAACGTAGTTATAGCATCTGTTTATTGTATATAGTATTTTCTTTACATTCGACATTTCATTCTACGACTTAAGTAAATTTCAAGAACACTTTCTCCGCTTTCCTCTTATTTTTATAACAATATTCAATAATTTCATCCGTATATTTTCCAAACATAGGTGAACCTGCAAATGGGTAAAACCAAGTACTCAATCCTGAAATATTAAACTCTATAAGTCGTGGATACTCTTTCTGATCAATCATTATATCCATCGCCAAACATCTATGATAAGTCACATAAGAGGCTATTTCTATAGCAAATTCTTTGATACGATTATAGGAAGGAATACTCAAGTCGTTACTAACAAAATTAATTCCGTTACGACTAAATGTTTCGCTGTAAAACTCTCCATTTACTAAAATATTAGTCTTCACCTTCAACAGAACTATTCTTAAATGCCTGTTGTTTCATAAAACATCTATAGTTCTTATCATATAAATAATCTGACATAACATTAATCATCTTCGTGTAGAGACGATTAAAAGAGAATGCCCAATATTTTATAGTAAAACGATTCATTACTTTTTATTTTTAAATATTTCTTTAATATGCTTCGATAATAGTTTAGTTCCCACTACAAAATTTCGATGATAATACATGTAAAGAACCGCTCTAACAATTTGTTTCTTCAAGTAAATTACCTCAGTCGGTGTTAGAGATCTATCACTCCAATCTATATACCATAAAGAAGTATCTTCAATTGAAAATCTTTTCTTGCATGCTCTGTTCTCTGCTTCCAGACGATACCAAGCCGTCACACAATCCGATTTTATAATCTGATAATACCGTGCTATCCTCCTCCACATATCAATATCTTCTCCTTTACTAAATCTTTCATCAAACATTCCTGCTTTACCAAAACATGACCGATGTATTACAATGGCATCTGTATGTATGAATGTAGAACGATGATTCAATTTAAAAAAATCATCTATCACATACGTCTTACCTTTTCTACCTAAATCCGCCTCTACGTAGCTAATAGAAGAAGCAAAAAACTTATAGTCGGGATATACTTCTATCAATCCATTCATCAACGATAGATAATTCGCATCCCATCTATCATCTCCATCAAGAAAAGTAATCCATTCATTATTTGCTTCTCGAATCCCCCTATTCCTTGCACCAGAAACTCCACCGTTTTCTTTATCAATAATCCTAATTCTACTATCTGCTATGTCAGCTATCACTTCCCGGCTTTTATCCGTAGAGCCATCATTGACCACAATCAATTCAAAATCATCATAAGTCTGATTTAATACAGACTGTATCGTAGAAGCAATACTCACCTCCTTATTATACAAAGGTATTATTACAGAAAAACGTACTTTATTTTTCATAAACACATAATATTACTTAAAAAAGAGGCTATTTTTTCAACCAAGGAATATGTTTTATCCAATAGACATCAACCATTTTGAAAAGAAATCAAAAGAAGCTTCATAACTATACTTATGGAGAAATAGATCACGGGCTTCCTGATAGAAACCGGCACAATCATGAGAGCTAACTAACTTATTAATTGTTTCTACAAATGAACAACAATCATTACATTCATACATAAGCCCGCATCTTTCATAACCTTCAAAAGCTTCCTTTGTTCCAATAATAGCCTTTCCATACATTAAAGCTTCCGCTGTTTTGGTTTTCATCCCTCCCCCTGAAAAAATAGGAGAGACAACAAAAGTAGCTATTGAATAATAATAAGATAAGTCTTCTACAAAACCGTACAATTCTATTCGGGGATCAGAAAAACGCTCTACTAAATGATCCATGCCTTTTCCTATAATAATCAACCTCCCAGGAATTTTAGGTAGCACTTCATTGGTAAACCATGTTATCCCTTCTATATTAGCAAAAAAGGCAACACCAACAAATAAATAAATAATTTCATCCGACTTCTGCAAGCAGATATCCGATTCAACATATTTATCAGCAAAAGAAGTCGGTAAAATCAAATCTGCATTACGACCATATAGCCTATGTAGTTCTCTCGCATCTCTACTATTCAAGGTTATTAAAAAGTCGGAATAACAAACAGCCTTTTGCTCCGAATACCAGGCAGCCCAATAAAAGGGCAAATGAAATAGACCGGCAACACGCACTAATTCAGAAGCATATTGTTTCTCTATATTATGAAAAAAGCAAATTACTATAATTTCCGGATATTTATTTTTGATATGCTCGGCAATTCTTCCTTGTAAAGATTGACTTATAAAGACTATATGATATTGATTTAGAGACAATTCTTCTAAAACTCGTTTTATAAAACTCCGATCTACGCCAAACAAATATTTTTTTATCTTTCCCTTTTTATTAGATGATGATAATATCTTCAAAAGATTTCCACTATCCAATAATAAATTTATATTTCTTTTATTCACTTGGTCTGCACCGCCCTTTATTTGTATCACCTCTTCTCCAATATACAATATATTCATCATTTAATAGGCTTTAAATGTCAGATAATCTACTACATTAGAAAATAAAATTTTAGAGAGAGAATTATCCATATAGCAAGAACGATAATCCAAATGTGGTGAAATAGTTCGAGAATAAGTCATTTGCAAATTTGTAACCAAAAAGACAATGAAGAAAATTGCTATTATTGATTGATTTCTCTTTTTATCTCTCAAAAATGGAATAAATACAAAAACAACAATAAACTGTATAAAGTTAACAAAACGCACAAACCCATCAAAGTTGGAATAGTTCAGTGTAGCAATTATCAAATACAAAAGTACTATATTAAGAAACTTATTCTCTTCATTGAAAACTTTTCTTTTGAGCAACAAGAGGGCTGTACAAAAAACAAAGAATAAAATTAAAACATAACGAATTGAAAACAGATTTTCACCTTCAAGCGCATAATGTTCTACTCTTTTCAATATTAGTCCTAAATAGCCTACATCTGGCAATAGTTCCATCAAAATCTCCATAAGGTTTAAGGAAGACAGAAAAATCGAAATAAGAAAAAAACAGAAAAGTAACTTAGAATTAATCCACTTATAAAAGAATAGAGGAAAAAGCATCAATATAGAACTATGAATCCCTACTCCTATAAAATACAGAATAAAGATTTTCATCAGATTCTCTTTTGCCAAAAAGCATGCAAACAAATAAAAGAAAAGTGCAAAAGCAGCAGCATTTTTTATAGTTTCAGTTACTTGAGTAAATAATATGAGACCAAATAACGATATAAAACAAACCCAGAAAAGATTCTCTTTCGTACAACGGATACCTTCAATAGAAAAAAGTTTTAGTACTGTAAGAAAAAATAACATGTATATAAAAAAAGTCCAAAACAGAGATATAATCTGAACATTTTTAAAAAAATACACTAAAAGAATATTCACAAACATAAAAGAATAGGTTAGAACATCCTCAAAAATCAAATAAGAATTTAAAGAAAAACTTGAGCCTACCATAAATTGATAAGAATTATAGTATCTCACAATATCCGTATCCATAGCCGCTAATGAAACCTGCGTATAGGCCAATAATGCAAAAGACATAGACATCAGAAAAAACAAAAAATTATATTGCCGGATATGTAATTGTACCTGACTAATGAAAAATAGTACCAGAAAAATAGAAAAAAAAGGAAAAAGAAACCAAACAAAGAATAGATACGCGATATATAAATTAGATTTATTTGTATACATTACTCATCAAATAATGACATATATTCCTCTGATACCTCTTTCCATGACTCCGGCATATATTTCTTTGTATAAGCTATTAAATCTTCCTGAACTATTTTAGAGTTTTCGTCATTCAATAATCTATTAATAGTAGCCACATCATCTTCTTCACTACCCAAATAGTAACAAACTGAATCAAATTCACTTGTTGTACAACTACCTTTAGTTGTCAAAACAATAGCTCCGTTTAAAATGGCAGCAAAAAAACTGCCTCTCCGTTCTGATACTCCATCAGGAAAGGGAAGATATATATATTTTGTATTATTTAGGATTGAAGCAACTTCCCTATTAGATAAATTAAAAATAAAATCTATATCACAATTCAATGCTTGTAATTTCAGTTGCTCTACATAATCTTTCCATTCGTCAGCAACCATACCTATAATTGCAGTTTTCAATAAACAAGATTGCGCCCGAAGTTTTTTTACCACACTTATAAATTTCTCTATGTTTTTCCCACTAGATATCAAGCCGAAAAAAGCAATATCATACTTTCTATCGACAGTTTTCTTTATGATGGAAACTTTATCTATATTTGAAAACAATTTAATCACATTATAGTGAAATTTTCTAAATGGAAACTTCTTTAAGGCATGTTGTCTCTCAAAATCGGTAGTAAAAATCACACGATCGGCAAACAACAAAAAAAGATTGGCAGCTAACCGATACCTAATATTCATTCTTGAATTCTCATGCAAAGTAACTGTAAATATTTTACTTGTAAACAACGCATAATATATACAAACCAAATGCGGAACAATACTTGCATAAGATGATTTTGTTGGATATTGTAAGTTTAGGTTCTTGATCTTAAATGAGTTTATTTCCCTTATAAGAGCTGGCAATTCTTTCAATATCCACTTTTTCCATACTAAACATTCCCATTTATCAGAATCAGAATTTACTAATTGATAAGAATAGTCTCCAATACCACATTTATCTGGAGGGAAGGCCCCAACCAATAACAAACACTTCTTATTCATACTTTTCGAAATAGTTTATACCAAATAAACAAGATAGCTCTGCACTATATAAAATATTACCAATGAATTAATACTGAACGTCCAAATTGGATGCTAACCATTCACTCTATCTCAAATTCAGTTTATTAAATAGATTCAACCATTTATTGATTAACTCTAATGGTTCGTATTGATGACTTTTTTCTATGGCAGAAGTTGCCATAGAAAAAAGTCGATCAGAATCATTCATTAACACTTCCACTTCCGATGCAAATACTTCCACATTACCATTGGGAACAATCAACCCATTTACTTTATCATCTACTATATCATGAACAGCTTCAAAACTATCCATAACTATAGGAACACATCCATTTTGAGCTGCTTCCAACAAGACTAATGGAAAACCTTCAAAAGCACTGGTCATAAAAGAAATCTTTGCCCGCTTATAATATGGTTCAGGATTTGCATATCCTGTCATAATGACACGCTGTAATCCAAGTTCCGATATCATTTTTTTTACTATGGCCAAATCACTTCCATCTCCTACAATTTCAAAATTCCACGAAGAAAAGGCCGGATTCGTCTCTATTTTTTGCCATATTTTAAGTGCCAATGAAAAGCGTTTATGAAATTCACTGATACGCCCTACCATAACTACTACATTTTCTTTCTTATCGTATTGACTCATATCAAAAAATGAGGAATAAGACAAAGGATTTCCAATAGCCTGTATTTTAGAACTTGAACCGAGCTGGCGTTGAAAGCTTGAGGATAAAACAACATAGGCATCACATATCCGTATATTCTTTTTATGATGTAGACATTCTCTAACCAACACATAAAGATAGTATAAAGGGAAAAGAGCCTTTCGTATGTTAAATCCTTGCTTTATGCATACAATGCTAAACAACGAAGAATAAGGTAAATAGATTTGTCCATGATGTAATGTTATTAAAGGTATACCTGTTTTTTCTTTTACTTTTTTACAAAGCAGCATACTATCGGAGATTGTATCATGATTTAAAAGAATTGATATTTCATTCTTAATCAAATCATTAGATAAATAATCCACATTCATGGAAGAAGCGATTTTTCTTTTATCGGGCAATGGTAGTATACTTATAGCTTTATCTAACAAGTAAGCAGGTTGATCCAGTTCTTGTTGAAAAGAGTATATAACAATTTCTACTCCTTTCTCTACAAATTCATTTGCAAGTACAGTCATAACTCGTTCTGCCCCGCCTAACGATGGAAAATATTTATAAATAAAAGCTATTCTCATGATTTGTTTATTTCGATTTCTTAAAAAAATAGTAGATCATATCAAACTCCCGCCAGCGCAATAAATAGGCTATTAATATATAAAAAATGCTTCCTGAAACACCTCCTATTATTATTTTAAGAAAGTTACTATCAAATAACAGAGTGATACCAGTAATCAATACACACATTAAAATAGATGTCAGTAAAAAACGAAACACCAAACGGAATTCATCAATGAAAGATATTCCGATAACCTTACGAGTATAAATCCCTACAATCAATAGATCTACCAAAGAATAGCAGGCCATACTTATGCAAATTACCTTTAAACCGAAATTTAATGAAACAATTAAAATAAATATTGATACTATTTTTTTTAGGATTTCACTATTCATAGTGTAATCGCTTCTGCCTTTTACACTCAAAACATTAGCATTCATACGCATTAAGGGATCCCACATATAGCCAAAACATAAAATTTGCACGTAAAACACAGAAGGGAGCCATTTATCCGTTAAGAGTATTTGAATTAGAGGTTCCGCTAAGGCTATTAGTAGAAACATAATAGGAAATGTAATAAAACAAGCCATACGAGCATACGCTAAAAAGTAACTCTTCAAACGTTCACTTTCACTTTGTATATCGCATAATACTGGATACATTGATTGTGTCATAACGGAAGTAAGATTACTCGGCAAAATATAAGCCATCGATTGACCACGTGTATAAAATCCTAAATCAGAAGGAGTAAATCTTTTCCCTATGACAATCGTGTACATATTTGAATATAAAGTATGTAACATTCCTGCCAACAGCAATTTTGACCCAAAGCCGAATAATCCACGAAACGATTTCACTGAAAACATTCGAAGCGGGAACCAACGAACATACGACCAATAACAGATAACTAACACCATATTACTCACTAATGTTTGACAAACCAAAGCCCAGACACCACGTCCGGAAATTGCCATATAAATACCGGTTCCTCCACCAACTAAAATAGACAAAAGTGAAAATATGGCTAACACTTTAAAATTCAAGACAGCTATCATTTTTGTCCTTTGTACCAAAAAGAACGAACAAAGTATTAAATTGATTCCAACTACTTTTATAAGATCTTTCAGTAGAGGTTCATGATAAAAATCAGAAATTAAAGGTCCACTCAAGTAGAGGATAATATATAAAAGAATTCCCAAAAAAATATTTGTGTAAAAAACGGTAGAATAATCTACTTCTGTTCGATCTTGTTTTTGAATTAAAGCGTTTGAAAAACCACAATCAATAAAACTTTGTGCCAATGCTATAAAAATAGACAACATGGCTATTAATCCAAAATCAGATGGTGACAATAATCTAGCGACTATTAGTCCTATCACAAACTGCATTATTTGAACTGAAAATCTTTCAATGGCTGTCCAAAAAACACTGATTATAGCTTGTTCTTTTAATGTTTTTCGTTGATTACGCATACATTAACATTTTCCCGACTCTATCTCTTACCAACTCGGATACGGATTACCTTCCAAGCCCTCTAAAATCTCAATTCCATTCATGGTTACCGTAGTAATATGTACATGAATCAATACGACTCCTACAATTAGCGGAAAGCGAAGGAAATTAATAGTCTTCGACTGAAGTTCATCATTGGTCATTATTCAATAGAGTTTCGTTATAAAAAAGTTTGATGAGTACATAATGATTCTGTGTTTCAACAAAAGACATAACTAAATGAAAGTCATTCTGTTTACCCGACCACTCCTCTATCTCACTCCTCAATATACTCCCACGGATAAGGATTGTCCACCACATTCTGAAATTCTGCAATGGCCTCCTGCTCTTCAGTAGTAAGCGACGCGGAATCCCACGAAGCGATGATGGCACGGGCTTCATCCGCCAAAGGCTCATCGAACACTTCACCATAGCAGGCGGTTAGCAGACGGAGTTTCAATAAGGAAGCGGGAAGGGCATCAAGAAGATGCCCAACAACGGTCCAGAACTTCCTGAATATGTTGCTGCTTTTCACCGTAATCGATGAAGGAGGCATTGTAACCCATCAGGAGAGCCAAGCAGACATGGGCCTGTTCTTCAAGGGTGGAACCTTTGGCACCGGAGTCATACAAGGCGGTGGTCAAACGGTAAACCTCACTGTTACGACGGGACAAATCATCACTATAGATGGGACTATCGTCCATACCCAAATACATCAGTTCATGCGCAGCGCGCTGAAGAGAGGCGGCTTCTTCGGAAAGAGTCATACTATTTTAGGAATTTGAATTATTTAATTACTTCTATCAGATCCGGATGGATGGACGCCATGGCAACGGCGATGACACCCTGGATTTTTATGACCAGACGACGGTCACGGGCACCCTTCACTTTCAGAAAAATGCCTTCCTGACCCTCGAAGTCACCACCCGTGACACGGACTTTAGTGCCTTTGGACAAATTCAATTCATCAGGACGGAAGTAAAGGAGCTGCTCATGGTAAGTACCGGCCACGGCAATGAAACGTTGCATCTCTTGATCGGGGATGATTATCTTCTGACCGCTTCGGGTATCGGTGATATACTGCAAATAAGCAACCATGGACTTGACACGTTTCACTTCGGAAGGACAAGCATGAACAAAAATCAAATTGTAGATGACGGGAACCAGGACACGGACTTTTTTCCCGTTTTTGATGCTTATTTTATATTGCATGGGAACGAAATAGTCGATATGTTCCTTCGCAAACAGTCGCATGGCATCAGGCTCTCTACGGTAGGTGGCACGCATGGCATACCAGACTTCGGTCTCTTTATCCGCTTCCATTTTTCTATGAGTAGTTCAAAAAAGGGTGTTCTTTCGGGGCTTTGAATATCTTATACACTATTGATATTCAATCACTTGCGACGCATTCGTGTAATATACAGCAATATTTGCATCTCTCTTTTCTAATAGTTTTCTGTAGTTGTTCATTAACTGACAGATAAAATACTATAAACGAGTCAGTTGAAAGCAAAAAGCGTTTCAATAGACGTTCGTTTAATGAAACACCAATTTGGGGAGATTTACGGCTGGGCATTCTTACAGAATAATGCATCAAATAACTAATTTTATCAATTACATAAACCGCTGAATATAAAGAATCTGCACCTTTAACTTTCAAAAACAAAAAAATATTTATAAGAATATTTTGTTATTCCAGATATACGTTTTAACTTTGTGCCATTAAACGAACGTCTATTGAAACACTTTTATAATTTCATCGACACCACATTAGCATTTACCGGATTCTCCCCCCTCTTTATACTCTTTTCCCTATAATAATGTACGCACGTGCTACACGCGCACAGACGCGTATTTTCTTCTTTTTTTAAAAGAAAAATCCCCGTGTATTAAATAGAGGGTAGGGTACCCTACCCTCTAT
>NZ_CATJGZ010000105.1:0-13279 GCF_949740115.1 Bacteroides sp. 41_26 | reverse complement strand
TATGAAGAAACCAGCCGCGCCGTAGGTTTGTTGCGCGACCTCTTCAACCCTTCTTTTGAGAATATTCACGTCAACGATGAGGCTGTGTACAATGAAATTAAAGACTATGTATCACTGATTGCGCCCGACCGGGCCAATATCGTGAAACTGTACAAAGGTCAACTTCCCATTTACGACAATTTCGGTATCACCAAGCAGATTAAATCATCGTTTGGTAAAACAATCTCTTACAAGAGTGGTGCCTATCTGATTATTGAGCACACTGAGGCGCTTCACGTAGTAGACGTGAACAGCGGTAACCGCACCAAGAATGCCAACGGGCAGGAAGGTAACGCACTCGAAGTAAATCTGGGGGCCGCCGATGAGCTGGCACGCCAATTGAGACTAAGAGATATGGGTGGTATCATTGTTGTAGACTTCATTGATATGAATGAAGCCGAAAACCGTCAAAAGCTTTACGAACGCATGTGTGCCAATATGCAAAAAGACAGGGCACGCCACAATATTCTGCCGCTCAGCAAATTCGGTCTGATGCAGATTACCCGGCAACGTGTACGTCCTGCTATGGACGTAAACACGATGGAAACCTGTCCTACCTGTTTTGGCAAAGGAACTATCAAGTCGTCCATCCTATTCACGGACACTCTGGAGAGTAAAATTGATTATCTGGTCAATAAACTGAAGATAAAGAAATTCTCGTTACACATCCATCCGTATATCGCTGCATACATCAATCAGGGACTCGTTTCTCTGAAACGCAAATGGCAGATGAAGTATGGATTTGGTATTAAGATTATTCCGAGTCAAAAACTCGCTTTCCTGGAATACGTATTCTACGATTCCCATGGAGAAGAGATTGACATGAAAGAAGAAATCGAGATTAAGTAAAAGATAAAGGCGACCCGGAAAACGAGTCGCCTTTTCTTTTGAATAAAAAACAAATAGACAAGCTACTTCACGAGAGGATATAAAAAATCAATAAAAACTTTATACGTTCACTATAATCAATATATCTTTTTATATTTCGAAATCTGATATTGATTAGTATCGCCAACAATAATTCTTATATTCACTATAAATCAGCTGATTACATAAGTATAAACATTCACATTCTAAACTTATATTTCCTTTTAAGGGATTCTTATAATTACTTTTTTGACAACTATGTATTTACCGGATGAACTAAATCTGATTTTATCCGCGTTATTTGTACCCATAATAGAATACCCCAATTGTCTATATCAGGATTTACCCCACCCGCATGCACAATCTCCCCAAAGTACGGCATCCACTCTGTCTGGATATAGCTATCCCCCATTGGAATCAGCAAAGAAAAATGATGAAAACATCATCCTATTGCCACAATATACAAAATCATCAAAAAAATGAGCTTTACAACAAAATATAAGAGAATATAAATCCCTATTTTTGCAAAAAATAAAAGGATTAATATGGAACGACTGAATGTATTCGATTGCTCGAATGTACTTATAGCGAGTTATTTCACCGATGACCGGGGATGTGCCCACGAAAACCGGGAACACACGCTCATTTACCTGTGTTCCGGTGAACTGGAAATTGAAGAACGCGGACAAAGAACAGTTCTGCATCCGGGCGAGTGTGCCTTTATGAGACGGGATAACTGGATGTGGTTACAAAAACATGCCAATAAGGACAATCCTTATCGTTCTATCGTATTGAAATTCACGAGACCTTTTTTGAGGGAATTTTATCAGACGCTCGACAAAAATGATATTCCGGTGGAATCGAAACGCGAGAAAGTGAGCCTGCGCGTGTTGCCGAATAATCGGCCAGACATCCGTAGCTTGTTCGAGTCGGTCATCCCATATTTCGATTCGGGAGTAAAACCATCCGATGATGTATTGAAACTGAAAATGATCGAAGGAACTTATGTTTTGCTCAATACAGACAAAAATCTCTATGCCTCTTTGTTCGACTTCGTCGATCCGTGGAAAATAGACATTCTCGATTACCTGAACGAAAACTATATGTACGACCTTTCGATGGAGAAGATCGCCGGTTACACGGGACGTAGCCTGGCAACTTTCAAACGCGATTTCGCTAAAATAAGCGAACTTACTCCGCAGAAATGGATCATCAGGCGACGTTTGGAAGCAGCGCACGATTTGATAAAATCCGGCAAGAAAAAAGTTACGGAAGCCTGTTTCGATGTCGGTTTCAAGAATCTTTCGCATTTCTCTAAAGTCTATAAAGAAACATACGGTTATGCCCCCAGCGCGATTTAAATCGGATATAGCCGGAACAAATTATGAAATGAACTTCATAACAAAGTAAATTGAGCCTCGCAGCAAAGTCACTGCGAGGCTCTTCGTTTACCTTTGCATCAGAATATTAAAACAGAGCATCATGGAAACAATGAAAGAAAAAGTGGTAATGATTACCGGTTCTGCGGCAGGTATCGGTTTAGCCTGCTCCGAAGCATTTGCAAAAACAGGTGCAATGACGATTATGGTCGATATCAACAAACCGGAAGAGCAAGCCCGGAAACTTATAAATGAAGGACACAAGGTAATCGCCTACGGTTGCGACGTATCGGACACGCAGGCAGTGAAAGAGATGATCGATTGGATTGTTACAACTTATGGCCGTTTGGATGCTGCGCTGAACAATGCCGGTATTCAGACTCCACAACGACCGATGGCCGAAATTACCGACGAAGAATTCGACCGTACGGTAGCCGTTGATCTAAAAGGCGTGTGGAACTGCATGCGCTACGAGATTATCCAAATGCTGAAACAAGACGGCGGAGCCATTGTCAATACCTCATCACAGGGCGGTGTAACGGGATTTCCGGGACAGGCTGCCTATATCGCTTGTAAGCATGCCGTTATCGGACTGACCCGTACCGCTGCCATAGACTATGCAGCCAAAGGTATCCGCATCAATGCCATTTGTCCGGGAGCTATCCGTACTCCAATGGCTGAAGAACTCATGCGCCGTAATCCGGACCTGGAAGAAGAACTGATACGCGATATTCCGGCCGGTCGTCTTGGCAAGCCCGAAGAAATCGCCAATGCCGTATTGTGGCTATGCAGCCCGCAGGCTAGTTTCGTGGATGGTCATGCCTTGTTGGTGGACGGCGCTTTTTCAATACATTAAACTTATAAAACAAGAATCACAATGAAAAACAAGAATAAACAAGAAGGGATCAGCCGCCGTGGTTTTCTGAAAACGGCGGCTGCCATAGGTGCAACATTAACGATACAACCTACAATCAATAAGGTAAAAGCGGCCAATGTTACCCTTAACGGAGGGAACACATCTCCCACAATCCCCCAAAAGATGCAGCATCGCACGCTCGGTAGCGGTCATACTGCCATGGAAGTATCTACTCTCGGATTCGGGGTGATGGGTATGACCTACAACCGCAGTCAGCATCCCGACCGCAAAGAATGTATCCGGCTCTTGCATGAAGCTGTGGATCGTGGAGTCACTCTCTTCGATACGGCCATCATCTATGGTCCACTGACTAACGAAGTATTGGCGGGTGAAGCACTCTCAGGATTCAAGGACCGGATCAGTGTAACGACCAAATTCGGACACGAAGTAATCGAAGGGAAAGGTACGGGCCGTCAGGATAGTCGTCCGGAGACAATCCGCCGCTACTGCGAGGAATCATTACGCCGCCTGCGCATCGATTCCATTCCGCTTTTCTACCAACATCGTTTTGACAGAAACGTACCTATTGAAGATGTTGCAGGAACGATTTCTGATCTGATAAAAGAAGGAAAAGTTCAGCGGTGGGGTCTATGCGAAGTAAGTACGGAAACCATCCGCAAGGCACACTCCATCCAGCCGCTTACCGCCATCCAAAGCGAATACCACCTAATGCACCGTCTCGTTGAGGAAAACGGTGTGTTGAACGTATGCCGTGAACTGGGTATCGGTTTCGTACCTTACAGTCCGTTGAACCGTGGCTTTTTGGGAGGTTGCATTAACGAATACACAGTGTTCGACCCAAACAATGACAACCGCCAGACCTTGCCCCGCTTTCAACCGGAAGCCATGCGTGCCAATATGCGTATCGTGAATGTACTGCAGCAGTTTGGACGTACACGCGGTATGACTTCCTCACAGGTAGCCCTCGGATGGCTGTTGCAGAAAGCCCCCTGGATTGTGCCTATTCCGGGAACAACGAAGCTCGCACATCTGGAAGAAAACCTACACACGCTCGACTTCAATATTCCAACAGAAGAGTGGAAAGAACTGGAAGATGCCGTTGCCGCCATTCCTGTAGTAGGCGACCGCTATAATGCCGAGCAGCAGAAACAAATAGGATTCTAAATTAAATTCACTATGGATCGCAGACATTTTTTAATATGCTCGAGAAGTTGGGTATCGGCTTCGTTCCCTATTGCCCGCAGGAACGTACCTTCCTCTCTCCGACCAGATGCCGCTCAATCCATCTAATTTCATCCAATAAATGAAACGATTATGAATAAACTCCTTTTATTTTCAGTATTCAACATTTTAACACTTACTGTTATGGCACAAGAAAAGATAGTACAGACAGCAGGGCGCAACCAATTAGGAGAGTTTGCCCCAAAATTCGCGGAACTCAACGATGATGTCCTCTTCGGCGAGGTATGGAGCCGCACCGACAAACTCGGCCTGCGTGACCGCAGTTTAGTAACAATTACATCACTCATCAGTCAAGGCATCACAGACAGTTCATTGACATTCCATCTCCAGTCGGCGAAAAACAACGGTATCACCCGAACGGAGATTGCTGAAATTATCACGCACATAGGCTTTTATGCGGGATGGCCCAAAGCATGGGCTGCTTTCCGATTAGCAAAAGAGGTGTGGGCCGAAGATACGACGGGCAACGATGCGAAAGCGGCATTCCAGCACGAAATGATTTTTCCTATCGGCGAACCGAACACAGCATACGCACAGTATTTCATCGGTAACAGCTACCTCGCACCGATTTCACAAGAACAGGTAAACATCTCCAACGTCACGTTCGAACCACGTTGCCGCAACAACTGGCATATTCACAAGGCATCAAAAGGCGGTGGTCAGATGCTTATCGGCGTAGCCGGTCGTGGTTGGTATCAAGAAGAGGGTAAGCCGGCAGTAGAGATTCTTCCCGGAACGGTCATTCATATACCTGCGGGTGTGAAACACTGGCACGGAGCAGCTGCTGACAGTTGGTTCGCCCATCTGGCATTCGAAGTTCCCGGCGAGAATACATCCAATGAATGGCTCGAACCTGTGACCGACGAACAGTACGACAAGCTTAAATAAATTCGGCAGGATATGAAAACCAACCGACTGCCCATCCAATAGTAGTTTTCGTGTTGAATACCTGCGCAAGACAGGACAACACGATTACTTAAAGGATATAATGCATTAAAAGATCCAAGTGCAGAGCCCCGTTTGTCATTACTTGCCCGATATAATGGAAAACCAGTCGGACATATACTGTTTACAAAGGCAGAGATTGAGGGAGCGACAATTCAGCCACTCATCCATATCCTTGCTCCACTGGCTGTAATACCCGATTTTCAGAAACAGGGAATTGGAGGGTTACTAATCCGCAAAGGGATACAAATGCTGAAAGAAAAAGGTACCAAACTTGTCTTTGTATTGGGACACAAGGAATATTATCCCCGACATGGTTTCATACAAAACGCCCAAGGTATGGGTTATACCACACCATACCCGAACCCGACACCCGCAGAATATGCCGAATATTGGATGATGCAAGCACTGACAGATGAAGAGTTGGTAAAAGGCAGAATTAAATGTGCAGATGCATTATTCAAACCGGAACACTGGCGAGAATAAAAATTTCATCACTTACAGCTCCGTTACAATATATCCGATTAGAAGAGATGTAACGGGGCTGTACATATATTGGCATTTTATATGTAAAACGAACACCTTCTACAACCTTTCTTTCTCTTTTTTAGAGAGAGAAAGAAATACAATATCATATGACCGTTTTACGAGTTCTTTTATTTTATTATCCGGTACATCCTGATTGAAATAAACACTAATCCAATATTTCTTATTCATATGCCAACCGGGAGTTATCCCGGAATATTGGGCTTGCAATTCTACCGATTCATTGGGATCACACTTGATACAACAAAAATCGAATACCTCGATATTTACAAAACAAAACCATTTATCTCCCACATAAAAGTAAAGAACATCCCGGCTATATTTATCTGCTACATTGGGAAACGGCATTTTTTCATAAACGCCTTTCAATGAAAGGCAATATTCTCTAAACTCTTCAACATTCATAAGTCCGGTATATTTATATCATGTATCTTTCGTAACTCCTCCCACTCTTACGTAACAAGGATTATAAAAGTACGTATTTAAGCATCTATTAAAATACTAATTAACAGCATGTTAAGTACGTACTTTTATAGTTATAAAGTACGTACTTTTAAAACTGAGACTTTCTATTGTTAAAAAATCGTTTTTTAATAACGATAGCTCTCTTATTACTATATACTCAGTATCCCGTTACAATATATCTGATGATGGGTTAGAATATATGTAACGGGATACTAAGTATATTGGCATTTTATTTACAAAGCCAACCGGTAAATCTCTTTACTATCTTCTTTCGTCAGCTTCACATAATTGCCTACCAGTTCTCCTTTGTTCCGATGCAGACTATCTGCCAAACGGTCGATATCGGGATTCTCAATACCCAACTCACTAAAAGTAACAGGCAATCCAATGGATTTGAAAAAAGATTTCAACCGGACAATACCTTCTAAAGCAACCGCTTTCTTATCATCCGTTTCGGAAACATTCCATACACGAACGGCATACTGTGCTATCTTATCTACATTATGTTCAGTCATCCAGGTCATCCAGGCAGGAAAAACGACAGAAAGTCCCGCACCATGCGTCACATTATAAATGGCACTGATTTCATGTTCAAGAAAATGAGATGCCCAGTCTTCTTCACAACCTACCCCACACGTGCCATTGTGTGCTATATTCCCACACCACATCAGATTGGCACGGGCACCGTAATTCTCCGGTTCTTTCATAACGATAGCTGCTTCTTTTATAATGGTAAGAAGCGTCCCCTCACAAAGACGATCACCAATTTCCACCTCTTTTGTATTGGTGAAATAGCGCTCCATAATATGGGCCATCATATCAGCAATACCACAAGCTGTCTGGAAAGGAGGAAGTGTATAAGTAAGTTCAGGATTCATCACAGCAAAAACAGGGCGTAATAATTCCGGTACGCGGAGACTGAGTTTCTGCAAACCATCTGTTTTTGTAATTACCGTATTGCCGGAGCCTTCACTTCCCGCAGCAGAGATGGTTAGAACAACCGCCACTCTCAACGCCTCTGTCACCTTAGCTTTACCAATATAGAAATCCCAAAAATCACCTTTATAAGGCACACCTGCTGCGATGGCTTTGGCAGTGTCTATCACCGAACCACCACCTACTGCGAGTAACAAGTCTGCCCTCTCGCTCCGGCAAAGCTCAATGCCTTCGTATACTTTGATGTCGACAGGATTAGGTTGTACACCACCCAGCATACAATATTCAATCCCAACCTCTTTAAGTGAAGACTCTACGCACGATAACAATCCACTACGTATCACTGAGCCACCACCATAAACAATCATTACTTTCTTAGCACCCTGCTTTTTCGCTAAAGCACCGGTTTGTGCCTCTGTGTCTCTGCCGAATACAAATTCGGTAGGACTGTAAAAGATGAAATTATTCATTGTATTTTATTTTTTAGAATTTCCTATTTTCATCAGCACAAGGCCGATTACAATCCACACAAGTTCCCGTACTCGGGTTATCAAAGCGGTATAAACGCCATATCCTCCCGAAAGAGAAAGTCCGCCAACCGCCAGTGCAAACCCTCCTTCACGCCCTCCAAGCTGCATAGGCAGGAAAAACAGTAAATTAGCAAGTAAAGAAGAGAAAGCCATAATAAGAATACAGCTCATAAAACTAACATTTGTGGTGAGTACATTCAAAATAAGCCATACTTCAAGACAACCAACGATACGGGCTGTATATTCCAAAAATAATGCACTATAAAAAGTGCTTTTCCGTTGTTGATGTAACAGAGCTATCTGGCCATCAATATTTTCCAACTTATCCTGATGTGCTTCGGCAAAGCGAATGGCTTTATCTTTCAAAAAAGGGATATGACTACCGAAACGAACACATGCCACTGCCATCCCGTGCCGGTACCCCTTCACAAAAAGAGAAACAAGCAACACACAAAATAAGGTGATCAGAGTAAGCACAATTCCCATTCCCCAACCCACCGGATAAAATAAAGCATAAATAAGGGCAGCACTGAGCCAGAAGCAGAAATGAGAAAAGATATGCATCATTACATACAGAATCACGGAAGAGGTAGCACGCTCTACACCAATATAAGGAGTCAGTTCCATAATACGATAAGGCTCACCACCCATCAATCCCACAGGAGTAACATAATTAAGAGCAAAACCGGAAACCGTAAACTTATACAAACGGGTGAAAGTAAGCCCTCCCCCCTCACCACCACTACGTATGATGATATACCATGACAGGGTATTGATAAGGTATATAAACAACCAGAGCAGCAAAACGAGCGGCAGATAATAACCGGCACGTTTTAAGCTGCTCCACAGTTCTTCATAAGACATATCAAAAGTGAAAAGCATAATAACAACAGCGATAATGCCGAAACCAAGAAATATATTACGATATTTATTTTTCATTTGAGTTTCAGTGACTATGTGCCGGTAACTTATCCACTACAGATTACATCTTTTTTATTTGATATAGTTATAATATCGTTCAAAGAAGCGTTTGAACCCTCTTGTCTTCATGAGTCCTTTTTCAAAAACCAGGATACCAAGCAAAGCACAAAAGATTCCCAGTAATACATCAATAATATAATGATGCGACGAATAGACAGCCGTACACCAGATACCTACCAGAATAATGGCAAAAAGAGCAATCAGCATTTTACTGGATTTCCGCACGATAGCATAATAGAGCGGAATCACCATATAAGCAGCATGCAAAGAAGGTACGGCAGCAAATACATTGGCATTGCGCCCGTAGATAGACTGGAAAACAGACAAGCCGGTCAGTTCATCAAAACGACCCAGCCCCGCCACATTGCCCGGAGTATTCAGAATCGCTTCCATCCCATAGTTAATAGCATACCAGGGTGGAGCAGCCGGATGAATATAATAACCGGCAAAGCCTATCAGATTGACAAATAAAAACACCATAGCGAAACGCAGATACAGGCTTCTCTCCTTTTTCAGATAGAGATAAATGCCAAATGCAATAGGTACAGGCACCCAGCACAGGTAAAAGATACCTGCCATGAAATCTGCAAATTTCCAGTTGTGCAATGTGAAGTATTCGCAGGGAATGAGAAGATTCCCATTATCATTGATACCAAACCAGGATTTCTCCAGATTATAGATTCCTGCCACATCAATAGGATTTACTTCGTAATTGGGAAATACACGCATCCAATCATACGAAATACCAAAAATGAAGAAAGGTAACAGGGCTACTGCCAACTTGCGGGTGGGTATACCGGCAAAGAACAGAGCCAGAAAGATAAACGCCATCAGCAAATGCTCCGGACGCAGTCCGAGGCATACAGCCGTAAGTAATAAAAAAAGAATGGTTATACCTACAACGGTCAGCGTTTCTTTCCGCGAAGGCATCTTAAAAGTATATCTCATAATCAGAGTTTACATATCTTTCATCACCTTACGGCAATGGTTCAAACGGGCAAATGCCGTAATATTGGCAAACACAGCTACCAATGCTACGGGAATCATTAATATCAGAATCGGATCAAATGAAGTGACATCATCGAAAACGCCACAGAAAATAGCTCCCAGACTAATCAGCACGACACGTTCCGGACGCTGCATAAGGCCAACCTTACAATCAATCCCCAGTCCTTCGGCACGGGCACGCACATAACTCACCATCAATGAGCCAATCAAAGCAATGAAAGCAATAATCGATCCCCACATATACCCTTTGAGTATCAGATAATAAAAGATACCAAACAGAGTGATCAATTCACTGTAACGGTCGAGTACCGAGTCATAGAGTGCACCGAAAGTGGAACTCATATTTCCCAAGCGGGCCACACGCCCATCCATCATGTCGAATAGCCCGGCAAACAATATAATACCGCCTCCCCAGCCTACATAAGAAAGGTCTCCCCGCTCTCCGTTGATACCGCCATAAATCAATACGCCTGCTGCTACAATATTCAAAACCAGCCCGGTAGTAGTAATAAAGTTGGGCGTGATACCTATTTTAATCATCCCTCTGACAACGGGATTGATTATTTTATAAATTACCTGTTGTAACCAGTCTCTGTAATTCATTTCTATTCTTTTGTTATTTTTTTATAGTTTGTTTTCTCTCTTAAAAAAATTCTTTATATTCACATTCCGATATACAAACACACGTTGCAGGTAGTAATTCCAAAACAGTGCAACTAATATGGAAACCACTATTTTCGGAACAATAAAAAGGTCTTTAGAGTAAAGACTTAATGTATCTCTGACCCATGAAATCCCTGCTATCCATTCCGTAAGATAATACGTCCCGTATGTATTCAAAAAAACACTACCTGCCCACACCAATGTATACTTTATAATCACATGTGATTTCTTGCATTCGTGACACTTGAAAGTCCATTCGTAGTTAACGAAGCAATTGAACATACCTCCGCAAACCGAACCAATGCAAGTGGCATATACATAATACATTCCGAAAAATTGTGCCAACG
This sequence comes from Bacteroides sp. 41_26, assembly GCF_949740115.1. Classification (NCBI taxonomy): domain Bacteria; kingdom Pseudomonadati; phylum Bacteroidota; class Bacteroidia; order Bacteroidales; family Bacteroidaceae; genus Bacteroides; species Bacteroides sp. 41_26. The sequence continues at coordinate 2,454 of NZ_CATJGZ010000105.1, read as the reverse complement.
CAATCGTTATCACAAAATCCGTAACCGTGGCCAATTGTGCCGAAAGCTGGGCTCTCAGAAACATGAAAATCCCCCCTTTCTCCGAGAATGCTGTTATCAGTTGTTTCATCCAATCAGCCATCTGATACCTGCTAACAGAATAAAACTATAAATACCTGCCAGGATATCATCCATCATGACTCCTACTCCTCCTTTCAGACTCTCCATCTTACGAATGCCCAATGGCTTGAAAATATCAAAAAGGCGAAACAATGCAAAAGCCGCTACCGGATACCAGAAATTACCTTCGGGTGCTGCCAGCAGTGCAATCCATACGCCTACCATTTCATCCACAACCACCCGCGAAGGATCTTCACCCCAGAATGGTTCCAGTTTATTAGACGACCAGATACCACCGATAGTAAAAAGGATAATCAGTGCAACAGTCAATAGCCACACAAAATTGAATGGAAAGAAATACAGTAGAATACACCACATCACAGTAGCCAGTAAAGCTCCTGCCGTACCTGGAGCAAAAGGAGAAAATCCTGCTCCAAAACCAGTAGCAATCATTATATGAAAAAGGGAAACTTTTTTCATCACTCAGATAAAATATATGCAAAGTTATAAAAATAATAAAACTTTCCCCTTTTTTATAAGAGGAAAGTTTTATGGATGTACCCACAGAGTCAGATCATCTCTTTCTCTTTAGTAACTAATATGTTTTTATCAATCCAGATAACTTGGTGATTTCTGACCAACCATATCACGCAATGTCTGCTTAACCATTCTCCATTGAGTAAACAGATCGTGTACAGGCTGGCTTTCCAGATCATGCATCGGGCTCTTGCAGAAGAATGACAACCAGGTCTGAATGCCAGACATTCCGGCACGCATAGCCAAGTCACTGAACAATACAAGGTCAAGTGCAATAGGAGCAGCAAGAATAGAGTCGCGACACAGGAAGTTTACTTTAATTTCCATCGGGTAACCCATCCATCCGAAGATATCGATGTTATCCCATGCTTCCTTATTGTCTTTACGGGGTGGGTAGTAATTAATACGTACTTTATGATATACATCACCGTACAGGTCAGGATATTTTTCCGGTTCGAAGATATTGTCGATTACAGACAGCTTACTTACTTCTTTTGTTTTAAAGTTATCGGGATCATCGAGCACTTCTCCATCACGGTTACCCAGAATGTTAGTAGAGAACCATCCGCTTACACCCAACATACGGGTTTTGAACATCGGAGCCAAAACAGTTTTCATCAAAGTCTGTCCACTCTTGAAATCCTTACCGGCGATAGGCACATTCATCTTTTTAGAAAATTCCCACATAGCAGGAGTATCTACGCATAAGTTAGGAGCACCCATGATGAACGGAGCACCTTCTGCAATAGCAGCATAAGCGTAACACATACTTGGAGAAATAACGTTTGTGTTGTTTTCTTTCATTGCTTTTTCCAAAGCGGCAAGTGACATGTGCTCGTCTGACAGAGGAATATAAATCTCTGTACTTGCAGCCCACAACACAGCAATACGTTCGCAATTGTTAGCAGCTTTGAAGTCACGGATATCCTTACGCAACTGTTCTACCATTTCCCAACGGGTAGCAGCTTGTTTAACATGAGTACCGTTCAAACGTTTTGCCCAATTATGATCAAAAGCAGCAGGCATTGGCTTGATAGTCTCCAATTCATCTTTCACTCCATTCAAGTCCTTTTCTTTCAAAACCTCAGCATACATAGCAGCTTCATAAGCATTGTCGGGGAAAATATCCCAGCCACCAAATACAATGTCGTTCAAATTTGCTAAAGGCACTATGTCTTTAATAAGTTTTTCCTCGTTGTTTTCCATACGCATTGTTGCCATTTCTGCGATAGAACCTATTGGTTTTGCCAATCCCTTGCGAGAAGCCAGTGTTCCTGTAATCATAGTGGTAGCAACTGCGCCACCAACACCTACCACCAACACGCCGAGACGGCCTGATGCCGGTTTAATTTCTTGTTCCATTTCTGTTGTTTTAGATAAATTAAAATTGCCTACAAAGTTAGGCTCAACTCCATACTCAAAGAAGTTCTAATAGTCGGATTAATTGTTCCATTTGATGTATTATCCTATTTACAAGCTCATATAGAGAACAATACGCAGATCTGATTCATCTATGACGAATAAATTTAAAATATATCTGATAACGAAATATGATATATTACAAAACTTAAAAATAAGATTGGCATAGAATTTTATCAGCTTTTTTTCTTACAATTCAAAAGAGAATATCTATACTCTACCAATGTTTTTTGTCAAATCTTATAACTTTTCATCTTGTTGCTCGTAGAGAATCGGATCGATCTTCGTAGAGAATCGAGCCGTTCCTCTACCATTATCTTTGCCATGGAAAACATAGTTCTTTATGAACGTTAATAAGAATAAATTTCTTAATATTGTCTCGTAAACAAGAAAGCCTCC
>NZ_CATJGZ010000104.1:0-8409 GCF_949740115.1 Bacteroides sp. 41_26 | reverse complement strand
TATTTCAACATCTATTTATTATGATGCAAATCTAAAGGATTAACGCAGATTTTCGCAAAGGGAAACAAATGTATGATAAAGAATTACAGTCTTTTAATCTGTATTAATCCACGTTTCATCAGATAGATACTACTCTGTCTTAATGATACATAAAAGTCGTTTTTGCAACCTCCAGTATACAAATACATCCTAAATAAGCTGTTTAATTCTCATATAATGCTTTCCTTTTAATATTTCATACGCTTTCTTTTTGTATAATCATTTGAATTACTATATTTGTTCCGAACTTAATTTAATACGGATGAAAATACTATCAATTCACGATCTTGAAAAGATCAGAAGAAGTGCGGAGACTGCCCTCCGTTTACGTGAAGAGAGCAATGATAAAGTAACTGAAAACAGTTGTGGGCTGGCTCTTGGTTCACAACATTTGCAGATTCTGATCTGTGGAGGTACGGGCTGCAAAGCATCTTCCAGTCACCTTATTGCTGACAATCTGAACAAAATACTTAAAGAAAGCGGAATAGCAGACAAAGTAGAAGTAATCACGACCGGATGCTTTGGCTTTTGTGAAAAAGGTCCTATCGTAAAAATCATTCCGGACAACACTTTCTATACTCAAGTCACCCCCGAAGATGCCGAAGAAATTGTAAAGGAGCATATTATAGGAGGAAAGAAAATAGAACGCCTGCTGTACACTGATCCTAAGACGGAACAAAAAGTAAGTGACTCCAAACATATGGATTTCTATCGGAAACAATTGCGAATTGCATTGCGTAACTGCGGATTTATAGATCCGGAAAATATAGAAGAATACATCGCACGCAATGGTTATGTAGCTTTAGCAAACTACTTGCTCAACCATACTCCGGATAGAGTGATAGATGTAATAAAACGCTCCGGACTACGTGGACGGGGAGGTGGTGGGTTTCCTACAGGTCTGAAATGGGAACTGACTGCCCGTCAGGAATCCGACATTAAGTACGTAGTCTGTAACGCTGATGAAGGAGATCCGGGAGCATTTATGGATCGTTCAATCATGGAAGGTGATCCCCATTCTATTATTGAGGCAATGGCTTTGTGCGGATACTCCATCGGAGCCTCCAAAGGCTTGGTATACATCCGTGCAGAATATCCGCTCGCCATACATCGGTTGAAAACAGCCATCACACAGGCCCGTGAATACGGATTATTAGGCGGACACATATTAGGAACAGATTTCTGCTTTGATATAGATATAAGATATGGAGCCGGTGCATTTGTGTGCGGTGAAGAAACTGCACTCATCCATTCAATGGAAGGTAAAAGGGGAGAACCTACTTTGAAACCACCTTTCCCGGCTGAATCGGGATACCAAAACAAACCAACCAATGTGAACAATGTGGAAACATTAGCAAATATACCTATTATATTAATCAACGGAGCCGAATGGTTTGCTTCCATCGGTACAGAACGCTCTAAAGGGACGAAAGTTTTCGCTTTAGCCGGAAAGATTAATAATGTAGGATTGATAGAGGTTCCAATGGGAACAACACTACGGGAAGTAATTTATGAAATAGGCGGAGGAATCAAAGGAGATAAAAAATTTAAAGCTGTACAAACAGGAGGCCCGTCAGGTGGCTGCCTCACAGAAAAACACCTCGATACACCCATCGACTTCGACAACCTGCTTGCTGCCGGCTCCATGATGGGTTCCGGAGGAATGATTGTCATGGACGAAGACGATTGTATGGTATCGGTAGCCCGCTTCTTCCTTGATTTCACGGTAGAAGAGTCCTGTGGCAAGTGTACCCCTTGTCGTATCGGTAATAAACGATTATTGGAACTACTCAATAAAATAACGGAAGGTAAAGCTACAGAAAAAGATCTACAGACGCTGCAAACGCTTGGTAAAGTCATAAAAGATACCGCGCTGTGTGGATTGGGACAGACATCTCCCAACCCGGTATTGTCTACATTGGATAACTTTTATGATGAATACATAGAGCATGTACGGGATAAGACCTGCCGTGCCAAACAATGTAAATCTCTGCTCACGTACTATATCAATCCCGATCTGTGTATCGGTTGTCACCTTTGCGCCAAAAACTGTCCGGCAGATGCCATCACAGGTCTGCCACGTAAACCACATACTGTTCTTCCCGAAAAATGTATCAAGTGTGGCATGTGTATGGCACGCTGTAAATTTAACGCAATCTCTGTATGTTAATCTCAAAGACTATGGAAACAAAAGAAGTAACACTACAAATAGACCGTCACTCGATAACCGTACCTGTTGGTACTACCATTCTGGAAGCCGCCACCGAAATCGGCATAAACATACCAACCCTCTGCCACATTGACCTGAAGGGTACTTGTATCAAAAACAATCCAGCTTCCTGCCGTATCTGTGTGGTAGAGGTGGAGGGTAGAAAGAATCTTGCTCCTGCCTGTGCCACTAAATGTACAGAAGGGATGACAGTGCGTACCAGTACACTACGAGTGATGAATGCACGAAAAATAGTAGCTGAACTTATCCTGTCCGATCACCCGAATGACTGTCTGACCTGCCCAAAATCCGGCAATTGTGAGTTGCAAAACCTTGCTCTTCGTTTCAACGTACGCGAAATGCCATTCACTGGCGGAGAGCTTTCATTGCGTAAACGGGAAGTAACTTCTTCCATCGTTCGCAACATGGATAAATGTATTTTTTGCAGACGATGTGAAAGCGTTTGCAATGATGTACAGACAGTAGGTGCCTTGGGAGCTGTACGCAGAGGCTTCAATACAACTATAGCTCCTGCATTCGATAAAAAGATGAGTGAGAGTGAATGTACTTATTGCGGACAATGCGTTGCTGTTTGTCCGGTAGGAGCGCTCACCGAGCGCGATCATACCAACCGGCTCCTCGAAGATCTGGACGATCCTGATAAAGTGGTTATTGTACAAACAGCTCCTGCTGTACGCGTGGCCTTAGGAGAGGAATTCGGTTTGCCCGCCGGTACCCCGGTTACAGGCAAAATGGTATATGCCCTCCGCGAATTAGGCTTCGATTATGTATTCGATACCGACTTTGCAGCTGATCTCACTATTATGGAAGAGGGTGCAGAAGTACTGGACAGACTCACACGCTTTCTAAATGGGGATAAAAATGTATGTTTGCCTATCCTGACTTCCTGTTGCCCGGCATGGGTGAACTTCTTTGAACATCATTTTCCCGATTTACTAAATATCCCATCTACGGCTCGTTCTCCGCAACAAATGTTCGGCTCCATTGCCAAAACATATTGGGCAGAAAAAATGGGTATTCCACGTGAAAAACTAATAGTGGTTTCCATCATGCCTTGCCTGGCAAAGAAATACGAATGCGACCGGGAAGAGTTTAAAGTCAATGGCAATCCCGATGTGGATTATTCCATCTCCACCCGCGAACTGGCTACACTTATCAAACGTGCTAATATCGGTTTCAACCTGTTACCAAACAGTGAGTTTGACAATCCAATGGGAGAATCAACGGGAGCCGGTGTTATCTTTGGAACAACCGGTGGAGTTATGGAAGCTGCCTTACGGTCTGTATATGAAATTTATACAGGTACCACGTTGGATAATGTAAACTTTGAACACGTCAGAGGACTGGCAGGAGTACGCCGGGCTACCATCAACCTGAATGGCTTTGAGTTGAAAGTGGGGATTGCTCATGGTTTAGGGAATGCACGCCGCTTGTTGGAAGATATCCGAAACGGACATAATGAGTACCATGCTATCGAAATCATGGCTTGCCCCGGAGGATGTATTGGTGGCGGAGGGCAACCGCTCCATCACGGACGGGCAGATATACTGTATGCACGCTCTCGTGCTTTATATGAAGAAGATGCGCAGAAACCTTTGCGGAAATCACACGAAAACCCATATATTCAAAAACTTTATGAAGAATATTTGGGTAAACCTCTCAGTGAGAAAGCACATATGCTACTGCACACACATTATTTCAATAAAGCCATTGATTAACGTATAAAAAATAAAACTATGTCAGATATAAAATTAGCATGCACAGTAGTCGAACAGATAAAGGCAATCTGTGACATACATGGAAATGCTCCGGGAGAGCTCATTAATATTCTGCACGAAGCCCAACATCTTCATGGGTATTTACCGGAAGAGATACAACGCATCATAGCCCATAAACTCAATATCCCTGTATCAAAAGTATATGGAGTAGTTACTTTCTATACATTCTTTACAATGACTCCCAAAGGGAAACACCCTATCTCAGTTTGTATGGGGACTGCCTGCTATGTAAGAGGTTCGGAAAAATTATTAGAAGAATTCAAACGTATTTTAGGTATCGAAGTAGGAGAGACCACACCGGATGGAAAGTTTTCATTAGATTGTCTCCGCTGTGTGGGAGCCTGTGGCCTTGCCCCCGTAGTGATGATAGGAGAGAAAGTATATGGACGCCTTCAACCAGTAGACATAAAAAAGATTCTGGATGACTTAGATGTGCTTCCCGCACGGGGAAGTACGGCGGGCGATGGGAATATAGACAAGAGATAACAGGCTGATTATCAATGAATACAAGAGTGTACAGTTTTGCATGATAAAAATGTACACTTTTATATAACAAGAATGTACACTTTGGCATGACAAGAGTGTACATTCTTGTTATACACACCTAATATTACCAATGCATTACTATCTTAAACTGACATTCTCCAGGATTATTTTCTGTTAGAAAGTCACTATAAGTCACATAGAAAGCAAACGAACCTACGGAATAATCATAGGAGAACGTTTCTGCCCAATTCTTATTTCCCTCAGCATAATACATTACATAAGGAAGAGGAGTCTGGACCGGCGTATTACCATCATATTGAATCAGATATACCATGACACTTCCTTTATCAAAGATATACTGATCTAAATACTTATCTTCAACGATACAACGAAAATAAGAATTATTTTCATTCACACCTCCTATACGCTCCCAGTTTTTAACAGTAATTGTATACGAATCCCAATTCTGAGCTTCATCTGAACCTCCACCCGGCCGATTATTCCAATTTGAATCAGTATCACTCTCACAAGCTCCGAGAGTGATAACCAGTAACAATAAAAATAAAATTTTCTTCATCTTCTTAAATTATAATATATTAGTAATACTTTATCTATTCCACTTCATTACAAACTCTTGCTCGCCTGTCTCTTCCTCTACATGCTTCTCTACAAACCTGAACCCCTGCTTCTCATAAAAAGCCACTGATGATTCATTTTTAGCATATACCCTTAATGTTATTTCAGGGTATATCTTTTTTACGTATTCTATCAATGCCTTTCCAACACCTGCACCTTGTGCTTCAGGTATTACAAATATAGCAGCCAAATAGTTGTCCACCATCGAAATAAAACCTTGCACAGACTTTGTTTTTTCATCTTCAAATACATATGTATCACTTCCTGGAAGATAAACATTCCGCATATCTTCTTGTTTTCCAATCCAATACATAGCAGGAATAAAATGATGTGCCAGGATAGAGGCTTCTAACCAAATGCGTATCACCCTGTCTGTATCTTGAAAATTATAGCTTCTTATCATATTTTGATTCAAATCAAATGGTTCGTATTCAACTTTATTTATCTTTGCAAAGATACTTGATTTACATTATTATACACTCATAAAAGAAGAGAAATAACCATTTATAAAATAACCATGTATATTCATCACATTGCACTTTGGACCACTCAATTAGAAGAGTTAAGACAGTTTTACATTACTTATTTCAATGGAACAAGTAATGAAAAGTACATAAATCCTGCAAAAGGTTTCGAATCCTACCTTATCAGCTTTGATGGAGGAGGCGCTTTAATCGAAATGATGCGTAAAACGGATGTTACTTCTCCGGCAGACAAGATTCCGCACATTGGTTTGGCACACTTCTCTGTTTCAGCAGGTAGTAAAGAAGCTGTTCTCGAACTTACAGAACGTTTGCGCCACAATGGGTTTGTAGTAGCCAGTGAACCCCGTACCACAGGCGATGGATTCTTTGAAAGCGCTATCCTCGATCCGGATGGAAACCTGGTAGAGATTACTATTTAGCATATAGTTCACCACAGAGCCACACAGAGTTTCACCGAGTTTTAATTGTTATAAATCAGATAAATAGTACTCTGTGTAACTTCAGTGAAACTCTGCAGTAAAACTTTAATACAATAAGAACAGGTCGATTGCTCTTGATTAATAAGTCTTGTAAAACATCAGAAACACTCCATGCGTTGCTCTACGAGAATCGACCCGTTCCTCGTAGAGTTTCACCTCGATCTCCGTAGAGTTTCGACCCGTTTCTCGTAGAGAAAAAAACGTCCATATATATTGCTAATAATCAAGTACTTACAAATATTAAAATTGTAATATTTTTCTACCATGTAACACCAGCTCTTTTTCTGTTGCGTGCAGCCCACGCGTCTCTGAATTAATTACAACACTAAGTACTTCCCCATGCGGGAAGCACTCAAAACGGAGAAGAAATAAACAAAATCCCACTAAACATGGTTTTCAACTACTGATTCGCATTATTTAATAAAGATAGCATCAACCAATACATTGGTGCAATGAAGAGTAACTCCGCTTTCATAACTTATATTACTAAGTACAAGCATACAGGAATCATTACAGGTGATAAATAACTCCGAACTTACCGAATCGGATACTTCATTCTGCATCCACGCACGGTGAGAATTCATATATGCATTTATATCACGGCTTATTATCACCTTGTCATCAGCTACACGCCGAATCTTAATGACTCCATCTTCCACCTTACCAACATATTCTTTCCTATCATAAATATTCATTGGATAATAACGAGTATATCCTTCTGTATTGATTCCTGACGGAAAAACAGGACTCATGTAATGCCAGTTACGCTTAGTTGAAATGTCGCATTCCCCATATTCCTTTTTCATATAATCAGAACCTGTTTCATCCTCTAAATAAGAATAACATGCTTCCAGTTCCCGGGCATCTTTCCATCTCAAAGAATCAGTTTCATTAAATACGACTCCTTGTTTTAACTTATGAGTAACAGAATCCAGCATATCAAGCCTGGAAATATATCTTTCTAACCTCTGTTTCTGTGAATGAATGCCTATACTTCGGGCACTAATGCCAGGGATAAAAGTCAAAATCACAATACAGATACTACTCACTACAGCCATCAACTGATAATTTCCTATCTTCCGGGAAAACAAGAAAAAGATATAGAGTGTCATCAAAATACCGGATATGAAGAGGTAAACTCTTGATGCCGTAAAGCTATAAGTCGTTATGCGCTCAATAGTTCCCACCCAGAAAAGAATAAGTGGCGGTATCGCAATCCAACTAAAATGGTTGTAAAACCACCCATAAATATTTTTGGAAACAAGAAGCTGAAACATATGTCCTGCCATTGCAAAAATAGCCAACGCAAGTACCATATATCCAATCCCTCCCTTAGGCAACTCCCAATGAATGGCAATCGTTATGAAATAGATGTAAAGTATTGCCGTATAAACAATCACTGCCGGTGAAAGAATATAATTTATAATAATTTCCATAAACCGGGGAGTCGTATTCTCTTCACTCTCTTTCTCCTGCAAATGGCAATAAAGCAACGGAATCACAACAAACAGGCAGAACATATAAATATATTCAGGGAAATCATACCTCTCTATATTAAAGATGTATACCACAGAAGAATAAAGCCCCCATACAGCAAGAGCCAAGAGATGTCCGATAAAGAAAGCAAAAATCAGACTTACAAACGTTTGCATACAATTTCGGGCAAAGGAAAGATTCTCCCACTTACATTTACATGCCAGCAGAATGAAAAATGCCAATATCAGTGTAAATGTATAAGAAATAGTAAATACAAAGTGACTCAAATCAGCCCAAAGAAAGGGAAGAGGCAGTAATACCGACAAATAATACAATATTCTGCCCTTAGTAGGATACAAAAGCTGATGCAAGCTGTACACCAGTACCATAAAGGCCGGAAAGAGGGACATTACATCCCGTATATGCTTAATCAGCTCCGAAGAGGATTCCCAATTTAGCTGATCTTCAATACAAAAGAATACAAAAAATAGCAAGCCCAATAATGCTTCCATCGGATACTTTTTCAAAGCTAAAATGATATCCGCACCAACCTTTGATAGATTTATTTTCATAAGTACTCCTCCAAATTTCCCCAAATGTACTAAAAAACGATAAAAGGCATACTTATTCCCTGCTTTTTTCTTATATTTGCAACCAAATTTTCTACAAAGAATGAAAATTAAAGAGATTGTAAGCGCCCTTGAACGGTTCGCGCCTCTGCCATTGCAAGACGGATTTGATAATGCCGGCCTGCAAATCGGATTGACAGATGCGGAAGCAACAGGGGCTTTGTTGTGTCT
>NZ_CATJGZ010000103.1:0-42776 GCF_949740115.1 Bacteroides sp. 41_26 | reverse complement strand
TAGCGGGCTATGTGACGACTAAAAACGGAAAAATAGACCGGAAATAAACTCAAAAGAAGCTGAAAAATCCTATTTGAAGAAAATTTAAACAGGCTCTAAATTGATAAAATGTTATTATTCTTTTACTATCTTCACCACACAACCTTGACCATCTATCGTCTCCATCAGTACAACATAGATACCGGCAGGTAAATGAGACACGGAAATATTTTCCTCATAAGGTTGATTTAACATGATGCGTCCACTAAGATCAGCAATCCGTACAGTTTTAAGTTCCCGTTCTGCTACGATGTTCAGTACATCTTTAACAGGACCGGAAATAAGAATATTATCCTTTCCTACAGTAGTTGATGGTGTAATGGCTGTGGGGTCATATCCTCCATAACGGGTAATATTGATGGGGTGAGCATCCAAATCATCTGCATAGCCGAAAAGACGGCTCTTCATATATAGAAAATGCCCCATACGACCTACTTCGCCTGTCACGTTTCCTCTCATTTTCAAGTTATATTCCCAAAATTCCGGATCGAAGTATGACATCTGTATCCATCCCGGTAGAGTATTGTCTCTCCTATCTTTAAGTGCTGTCTCTTGACCATTCACGTGATCGGAAACCGTACGAGTGGTTTCATCCCACATGATATATTTCACCGTATTAATAAATGTCTGCATTTTGTCAAGCGTTACATTTTCAAATAAATCACTTTCGTAAGCTTTATAATATTGCAACATAGCATAGGAAGAATGATCGAAATCTTCTACTTTAGTTCCTCCATTCATATGATAATACCAAAGATAACAGTTCTTGGTCTCTCCGTTTACCGTCACCTTTACAGGCTTTAAGGTTTCAGCCTGTCCATCTATAGAAACCTGCACCACCTTCTTATAAAGAGCTTGTTTCTCGGGATTGATACCTAACACAGCATAACATTCCAATGCTTTATGGAAAGCATTCAGTGCCATCGCTTGCTGGTTGACAGGAAATCTATATCCAATGGCTTGTCCTAACCAGTTCCATTCCGGACAATTGGGCCAGTTGAGCGTATAGGTATCAGTGACAAAACGAGGTACGTAAAACTCATCCATCACCTCATCACACATTTGAATATATTTCATGGCACGATCCCGATAGGTAGTACCAAAATCAATGTAATTCTTCTTATCACTTACCGGTGCTTGCTGATCCAGTAAATCCGGACTAAGTAAAATCAAATAGGCACAGAAGTAAATATGTCCTAAGATATCTCCATTTTCAGAAGCAGAATACTTCTCCAATTGCTCTCCCTCTGTTTTGTCTTTATTAGGCCAACACTTTTCTACACGCCCGGTCCAAAGAACACGCTTTTCGCCTCCTTGCTGATCATTACGACAATTAAGCATATAATCGCAATGCCTTATGAAAACATCCAAAATTTCTTTGTCACCTGTTGTCTTGTACATCCAAGCAAGTCCTTCCGCACCAATCCCTTGTTTACCATAAACCAATTGATTTCCAATATTTGAAGTCGGTAATGGAAATTTGTTTGTTTTAGCAACATAAGCCTTAAAATAATCCACCTCTGATTTGGTCAGTGGCCCTCTGGGATCTTCAAAATACATGCCCTCTCCTAAAATAGGTTTAGATACTTCTGCCACCTTATTAAATACACCTATTTCATAAATACTGGGTTCTGAAAAGGCTGAAATAATATAAAGTCGCAAATAGCGTTTGTTTTGGGGAGCCAATAACTCTAACACTTCATCCGACTCAATAATTGTTCCCTGAGCAGCAATAAGCCACTTTTCACCGTTATCGGAAACCCGGATCTGGTAGCTGGACACACGAGTACCATACTCTTTTATTACTACCCGGTCAAATTCTACAGAAGTTCCGAAATCTACTTGTACCCACTGATTATTTATGGAACCTTTCTCTGCCGACCAACGCGACGCAGCATTTCCGTCAAAAGCATTCTTGGCCGTATATGTACTACCCCAGATCGAACTTGCTGAATATGTTTTATTTAAAGCAAGATTCACCGCCTGCCCTTGTACTACAAAAATTGTCAATCCTAAAAGGAAAATAAATGAAATTGCAAATCGTTTCATACTGTTTATTTTATCTTCAATTATTGTTTGATAATCTTTTTAATAATAACACTACCATCCATCGCCTCAAGCCGCACCAGATAAATACCGGATGATAAATGAGCTACCGACACTTCCGACTCAAAAGATTGATTAATCAATACCTGGCCATCCATAGCAATAACCTTCACGGATTTCAATGGTAATCCGGTCTCTATGAACAACCGTTCCTTCACCAAGCCGGATATGTAGATATTCTCTGAAGCTGTGTTAGCAGATTCTATTCCAGTACCTTTACCATAATTGGATAAATCTATTGGAGAAGCCGTAAATCCTTTTACACCAAACATTTTACTTTTAGCATATAGAAAATGAGCCATCAATCCCGGGTCGGTTGCTGTCTTTCCGGGCATAGTGAGTAAATAGTCATATAATTCGGGATCTACAATAGAAAGAAGTACCCAACCTGCTTTTGCTGCAGAAGAGCGGCTTTCCGAACTGGGTGTAGTTCCATCTACTTTATGAGATACCGTATGCGTAGCTTTATCATACATCACATACTTAAAAGTATTTGAAAAGCGAATAAGCTTCGCGGTATCTAAGTTAGTAAACAACCCGCTATCCAATAGTTTATAATAAGTTTGCATTGTGAATGCAGCATGTCCGTAATCTTCTACAGTGTTGCCTGCCATATGGTAATACCACCGGCAATATTCCTGTGAAACTCCATTCACAGTAATCCTTCGCGTTTCCAGTGTTTCGTGTTGCCAATCAATAGAATTCTGTATCACTTTCATATATTCTTCCTTCTTCTCCGGATTGATGCCAAGCACTTCATAACATTCCACAGCTTTCTGGAATCCATTTAAAAGCATCATCTGCTGATTCACCGGAATACCACGTCCATTGCGATCTGCATAGAAAGTTCCCATAGCTCTCCACGCAGGAGTATTGGGATAGTACATTCTACCATCTTTTGCAATAAGTTTTTCAACAAACTCCATTCCTTCATCGCACATGGCAATAAACTTCTTTGCTCTGTCCAGATAAGTAGTACCCCAATCTGACAGTTTATCACTTGCCGGAGCTTCAAGAGCGTGCAGTTCGGGACTTAATAAAATAAGGTATGCACAGAAGTAGATATGCCCTAGAATATCTCCGTTTTCCGATCCGGAATAGGGTTGATCAAGTTCCCCCATAGCCTTATTAGGCCAGCATTTCTCAACGATTCCGGTCCAAATAGTACGCTTATCTCCACCAGGTTGGTCATTGCGGCAATACAACATATAATCACAATGGCGAATCAGAATATCAAGAATTTCCCGGTCTCTTGTAGCAGCATACATAAATGCCATACCTTCAGCAGCCAGTCCGATACGACCATACACCAGCGTATTTCCAATATTATTAGTGGCAGGTGAAAGCCCTTTCAGGTAAGCTTTATAATAAGTTAGTTCCACATCAGTAAGTGGTCCTCTCATATCTTCAAATTTCATAGTTACGCCCAGGTCTGGCAAGGGAGTCTTTTGATAATAAACTCCCATTTCATTAATAGTAGGTTCTCTTGTGGCCAAAACAATAAAAAGACGGACATAACGACTGGTTACCGGTTCAAAAGAAATAATTCCACCGTCGGGAATTGAACTATTCACCACAGCCACATCCGTCCATAGCACTGTATCATCAGAAACCTGTACTTTAAAAGAACTGATACGTTTTTCATTTTTATATTCCGTCACAAGAATACGATCAAACAAAGTAGCTTCCTGTAAATCTACCTGTAACCATTGATCGGTGACAGCATTCTTTGCTGCGGACCAACGGGAGTTGTCTGTGTTGTCTCCGTCAAAAGCTTTGGATGCCGGAAAACGGCTGTCATATATTGTACTTGCTTCGGATGGTTTATTGAGCGCCAGATTGATCACATTGCTCTGAGCATAGGTTGTAACCGATAATACAAAGAATATCAACGATAATAGTAAAGGTTTTCTCATGATAGTAGATATTAAATTAAAAAAAGAAAAGGCCAGCTTACCGTCTGTTAAATGCTCCCGATAGACAAAAGAGCCCGATTATACGGACGGTAAGCTGACCATCAAATTACTTTTTCACGATTTTACGGGTAATAAGAGTTCCTTCTGATGTTTCTAACTGAACCAAATAAACTCCTGATGAAAGATTAGCTACAGAAATTGTTGAATTGAAAGGTTGCTCGATAACGGTACGTCCGCTCAAATCGATTACTTTTACAGAATTCACAGCTTGTGCAGTTTTAATCTGAAGTTGCTCGCCATCTACATTCAACGAAAGAAGTTTATCGGCATCGGTAGACATAATACCTGTGTCAAGGCTAGGATCATCATAAATCTCCATTTCACAAATACTCGGTTCATCCAACACTTTTTTACTTTTATCCCAAGACTCAATTATCCAAAGACGTACATAACGTTTTGTTATACTAGGGAAAGTTATATCAGGCCATCTACTAGCATTATTAGAAATTCCTTCAAAAGTTTGTTCTGTATCTGCTACAATAGGTTCCCAACTTAATTCGTCTTCAGCATTATCAGTAACTTCAATGCGATATTTTGTGACTTTATTACTAAATTCTGTAATTATAATTTTATTAAACTGAAGAGATTCTCCCAAATCAACCTGCAACCAGGAATTTTCACCTGTAGGAGTAGCATCTGTATGATTTGCTGCACTCCAACGCGAACTTTTGGTTGCATTTCCGTCAAAAGCATAGCTTGCCCCTAAATTATCCCGGTACTGGGAACTTGCCGTAGCTGTTTTATTCAAAGCCAAATTTGTCAACGGTTCTTCATCTTGTGCCTGAACGGACGCAAATCCCATAAATAAAATACTTGCCAATAATGTAATCTTTTTCATAATGTTATTTTTTTAGTGAAACAATATTATTTTAAGTCTATCTTTCAAATCTCATCAGATACCCACCGGCTGTAATTCCTTCCATTATCAGGTGTGGTTTTACCAGATTATCAGGAGTATAAAAACGGATAACCGCTTTCCCGTCAGAATCTGTATTTAGTGCCGGATTCCAATAAATAGTACTTCGAACATCCGACTTTTGATTACTTATCTGTTCAAGGGTTTCATACACCGGATGATAAAATTCAACAGCTTTGTTGTATCCTTGTGTGGTAAACACGGTCAGACCCGGTGAAGCTTTTGCTTTTACCTCAGCACCCGTGTTCAACATAATAAGAATAGCACCGGCAGAAGCTTCAGGACCTAAAAAACCGGCAGAAACACTTTTTACAATTTCAATAGATTTGATATCATTAGCATCCAGTCCTCTAAGTGATTCTACTGCATCCTCCCCTTCAAAGCGCATTTCGTCTATCAGGAACAGGGGTGCACGGGTTTGTCCGGATAGCGTAATAAGATCACCTGATACTCTTACACCGGGGACACGCATCAATATATCGTATCCGGTGGAACCGCCAAAACGTCTTAGTTCTTCACCCGTAGCCCGATAATCTGCCAATCCGCCATATACGCTGGAAAAAGCATTTGCATCGCGCTTTGAAGCAGTGATAGTAACCTCGTTCAAGCGCACTACCTGCATGCCTCCTTCACTCAGATAAGCATTACGAACCATATTATCGTATTCCTGAAATTTATGGTCCTCCTCAGCAATTACCGGAAATGGGTTATGAGGTGAGAAATAAGGAAGCGAATCTACGCGCAGAAACACAGTAGAAAGTCCGGCCTGGCTTCGTGCTTGTGCTACGAACGTAACCGTGTCACGATATTCAATTCCGTCAAATACAAAGTTTCCCTCCTCGTCAGTATAGGTAGTAGCAGAAATTCCCTGCGAAGGAGCCATCAGTGCAACAGGGCATCCCTTGGCCTTTCCACCGAACATGGTAGTCGCCTTTCCGGTGACGGTTTGCCCTCCCTCCATAAAGTAATCAATCTGAATAGTAGGCAGCTCTGCTATATTATCATGACGGAAACGAGTCCAACCATGGGTAAGCATTAATAAGTCGGTATTGTATTCCGTACGGGCATCTCTCTTTAGAAAATAGTAACCAGGATTTTCTATATATCCTTTCAGATCAGAAGTTAACAAAATATCGGAACGAATATTACCGGATAATGTATCCGGAATGACCAGACTTTTATCTGTCAGGCTAACAGAGAAAACACCTTGAACCGGCGTTCCTTGCAGATCTGTGAAACGAAGCGGAATCTCTACTAACTTACGTCGTTCCGGGAGTTCAGGGAACGGATTCATATCAAGATTCACCAGATCTTCGGGCACCACAAAAACAAGACGCCGACTCAATACAGTACCGCTGCTATTTGTCAGCAGCAACTCTGTCAGGCCTTCGGACAGTTCCGTTTCACGGAAACGACCGGAAGCACGATCAGAGGTCAAAGGAAGAAAAATGGTTAAATGTCCGCGGGTATGCCCTACCAGATAAAGCGTATCGTTCCATTGTTCCTGCGATGCCTTCAAAATATTATACTGTATAATCCCTTTCCGGTGAATCACACTTAACTGACGTCCTTTTGTTTTCACTTCCGGCAACGTAAACTCACGATACATTACGCTATCCAATGAAGCTTTTACACGATATTTCTGTCCGGCAACCGGAAGAAGGGTAAAAACACCCATCCCGTCATGTTCCGTCCGGATACGGGTAATCGTATCTCCGGCTTCATCCAATAAGAAGCCGTGTATTTCACAACTATGACCGTCTTTTTGCTGAGCTTTAAAAGCTACCCGTTGGCGACTTCCGTCCAACAGGTCACCTCCTTCGGGAAAGAAACTCAGCGCAAATTCTTTCTTCCTGTCTCCCAACAAGGGTACATAAAATGTCTTATCATAATTGTAAAGATCATCCTTAAAAGTAATCTCAATAGCCCGTTCACGGTCCTGCTTTTCGGCAAGCGGTATGTCAAAACTTATTTCGCCCTGTGCATTGGTGCGACGCGAATAGCGTTCGGACTTTTTACGCATCACAGTAAGCCAGCTTTGTACCTGAATGCCAGACAAAGGTTTGTTCGTCTCATCCGTGAAACGGATAACTGCCGTACAATACCCCTCTCTCGAAGAATCTTCATAACGAACGGACGACTGAATGCTTCTGTCGAGCGCATTGCCAATACGCAAACGGCGGTAATAAAAGTACTCCTCACCGGCATTCAGCATCCACTGCGTAAATGCTCTCATGTAGTATTCTCCTGCCGGAATATCTGCCGGTAGCAGAATACTGCCATGAAAGCCTCCTTGTTCTCTTCTTACCTTATACTTACTGATAACTTTGTCATCCCGGTCTATTAATTCTACATATATAAAGTTGCTCTTCGTATACGGAATATGAGATACCGCATCTACCAAATAACCCTTCCAGTAAATTCTCTCACCGGCAGCATAATAAGGCTTATCAAGATGTAAATACAACTTCTCCTGCGGATAGGCTGTATGCAACTGAAAGTAATTGCTTACCTTCTCCTTCAAATCCTGTGCTGCCGTATCTCCGCATATTGCTGTTAGTGCAATGATAAGGATAAAGAGACTCCGTTTCATGGTTACTGTCCTTTAATAACACGAACTGAATAAGCTACTATATTCTTTTTATTATAAGAGGTGACTGTGTAGGTACGCGGACTACTGAAATCAGCCAATACTCCCATCTTCGGACTGATACTTGCTGCCGAAGAGGTGTTGGAAAGCGTACCGACTAATTTCAAATTGGTCACATCTGCTTCCGGTTTTACTGTAATCAGGATCTCCGTATTCGAAGGATCTTTAAGCTGCTCTTGCTTATTAGCATCGGTTATAAGAGTTGGTATATTCGTACTGACAACCACATCATTTCCTTTGGCATCAGTCATTTTCACAGCAGTAAGATAAGCACCGGTATCTATACCGGACACATCAGGGCCTTCCTCTTCAAAATCCACACAGGCGGACAACAGTAGCAGGGTAGCACAAACAAATAACTTCAATGTTTTCATAGTTCTTATTGTTTATTGATTAATTAGTATATTCCGGATGACACATTCGTGTCCTTTACTATTTTCATTCTTCTCTTTAGAGATACGAACCGTCAGCTTATGTTCCCGGTCCGGATCTAACTCCGCTTCCAACACATATGCCCAAGGAAGGTAAAGGTTCTTACTCCACTCGGTATATGTGTCGAGTTTCTTGTAAGGAGCATTGTCCACACTGTACTCCAATATTCCTGAAAAAGGACCGCAGACACAAAACAGACCTACGGCCCTGCCCTTAAATAAAAAACTAAAAGTAGAATTTATGGTATTTGAGTAAAGCATTGGTACATTGACAAATCCCTTACGGGTACGGGCCTCATTATCCGGTTTCCATAAAGCAACGTATTTCCATCCTTTGGAAAGTTGTGCCTGACTGATATCAGCAAATGAAGCATTATAATAGCTGTTCACATCCAATGGAGGTTCGGGTATAGAATGTGCTTCCACTACATCAGAGGCAGACACACGGCTCCACATTTTATCTAACAGATGTGCCAGAGAGGCTGCGTAAATCTTATGTCCCGGTTCTGCCGGATGGATGCCACCAAACTGTTCCCAATCGAATTCACCGGCAGCAATACGATCGGACACTTCATGTGCCAGATGAACAGAAGGAATCAGATAATAATTAGCCACGCGTTCATGATTCAGAATTACATCCGGTGTACGTCCTTGCGGGTACATTTCCAGAAAATGAGTATGGATAAAGTGGAGCATAACAATATCCGTAGCTGGATTTGCCAGTAAAGCATGACGTACTATCCCTTCCATACCGCGCACCTGATCAATGGCACAAAAATAATTGGTATGGTCATTCACAGCCGCTTCTACAAACAAAAGATCAATATCGCCCTGCCGGAGCACATCTTGCTCGAATCTATAAGAATGCGGAGTCGTTCCTGTAGAAGATATGCCGGCATCTATAAACTCAAACTCGGTGAAAGGGAAACGCTGCCGGAGATACTCTTTGGTCAACTCTCGCCAACCATGCATCTCAGTAATAGAACCACCCAGAAAAGCAACCCGCCCTTTGCGTTCTTTCTCAAAGCGGATGAAGGAGTTTTTCAATGTTCCCCGCTCATTCAGATATTGTTTTTCTTGATAATCGGGTTGATTACGGCAGATAAAATCAACCACAGGTCCGGGATTTTCCAGACTATGGGGATGATGATCTGCTCCCGGTTTAATAATCAACTCTACAGGAGCACCCAACTGTTGATAGCGGTCACGTATCAACTTCATATTATCCTTGAAAGGCACCACACGATCACTATCACCGCAAACGGCAATGACAGGAACCCGCTGAGCAGCCAAAGGAGCCAGATTATCAAGAGGATTTCCTTTGAAAGTGTCTCTGTCCACAGAAGTCATTCCCCATTCTTTAAGAAAATCATTCCAGAGTTTACTCTTCTCACCCGGCCAGCTGAACATATCACAAACCGGATTGTCAAGATAGAGACAAGCTACTTTGTCCGGATTAGCTATTGCCCAGTTCAAGGCATAATATCCGCCACGACTAAAGCCTTCAAGAGTTACTTTGGGAGAAAGATGCCAGGCAGCAAGCAGATAGTCATAGAACTTTCTTCCCTGCTCCACTGCCTGAGGACTACCATAACGGTGAGTCATATCATAAAATACCACATGAAAACCTTTCTTCAACAAAGCTTTGTCTACTGACGGGAAAGCATCAAAAAAAGCAGGACGCCATATCCATGGTTTCCCGTTTATTGCAGAATCGGGACACACAATGGTAGCATGTCTTCCATCAAATGTAAAATCATATCGGACATGCCCATTCCATACAGACTGTTGAACATCTATATTTTCAGCATACAGTACAGCTGGCAGGTTTATTAATAAAAAGGATATAAGAATAATTACCTTGTTTTTCATACAACAGGATTACATTGGTTTGTGTACAAAGAAAACCGATTTAATGCGAACTTAGGATAACTATTATTTCAGATACTATCAGAAACATATCATATACGGGAGTGAGACAATAGTGACAACGAAATGAGACAATAGTGACAGGAGAAAGAAGAAGGGAGAATTGAGAGGGGAGAAGGCAAAACTTAATAGTGACCTCCTTACTATTACACGGTGGCATTCATTGGCTAAGTCGGGGAGAAAGATATCCACGGCCGATATACAGAGTTGTTTTACATGTACATGTAAAGCAGTGTTAGATGTACATGTAAAACAGTGAACAGTAGACTGCGCATACCTCTTCCCCGCCCCGAAGCGTATCCCCTCTCAGAGGGAGATAGGCTACGCTATCCGCTGCATAGCACTTCTCCCCTCTCCCTTCTTTTCAACTCTCCCTTCAATTCAAATTCCCGCCTGCTTCTTCTGAATAAACTCCGTTGGAGTGTATCCGTAAAAGCTTTTGAAAGAGTTAGAGAAATACGAATGACTGTTGAATCCAAGTAATGCTGCAACTTCGGACACACTCATATCCGATTCTTTCAACATCTTCGCAGCTATTTCAAGACGTTTGTTACGAATCAGTTCGGTAGGTGAGAGTTCAGTAATAGACTTCAATTTACGGTACAGATTGGCCCGGCTGATACCAATTTCCTGGCAAAGCATTTCTACTCCCAGATTCTGATCTGAGATATTCTTTTCAATCACTTCAAACAGTTTCTGTGAGAAGCGTTCATCGGCAGAAACAACTTCTATCCCCATTTCATCAGGAGAGAAACGCTTACCATACAACTTCTTCAGCTTTGCCCTACTCTCCAATAAGCTACGAATACGCAATCGCAACACATCCATATTGAAAGGCTTGATAATATAATCATCCGCTCCGGCAGAGAAACCTTCTTTGATATGCATCACCATAGAGCGCGCCGTCATCAAGATCACAGGAATATGACCGATGCGCACATCATTCTTTATCATAGCACACAGTTCGAGCCCATTGCGTTTAGGCATCATGATATCACTCAATACCAAATCGGGAAAATGACTCACTGCTTTCTCATATCCCCTTACTCCATTGGAAGCTTCTATGATATCATAATCATTCTCAAGGGACTTATGAAGGTACTCACGAACGTCTTTATCATCTTCCACCAACAATATTTTATACTTCTGCCGTGCAAAATCTTCCGGAGCAGAAACACCGGGAGCAGATACAGGAGGAGCAGCAGGTGCCACCGTTACTGATTCTGACATTTCCGTTCCACCATTAGTCATATCCAATGAGTCAGACTGAGAATCCATGATACCCTCTTCACCTGTAGAAGTATCTATTTCTTCTTCTTTAAAAGCCATAGGGCTGATGGGTAATACCACGACAAAACAAGCTCCCGGATGATCCATATCTTCAATAAAAATACCTCCACGGCATAACTTTACAATCGAATACACCAGGCTCAGCCCGATACCTGTACCGGGGACATTAGCAACTGTAGACTCCGGAACCTGATAGAAAGGAATAAATACTTTATCGCGCTCTTCTTTAGAAATTCCCTTACCGGAGTCCTCTATTCGTAACATTAAATAACGCATTTCGTTACAATCAGCTTTATGACAAACCTCACTCCGGTAACGCTCGTTCAACTCTTCATAAGAGTAACTACGTACCAGCATCTTTATTTCCTTACCGGCAGGAGTATATTTAAAGGCATTGGAAAGTAAGTTGAATACGAGTTTTTCCAATAAAGATTTATCATACCAGGCATCTATCTCCTCCGGTTGGCAATCAAGACGGAAATCTATCTCATTCGTTTGTGCTACCTGACTGAAAGCATAATAGATCTCCTTTATAAACTCACAGACATTCCCTTTACTGGCACGTAGTTGCATATTACCTGTCTGATTCTTCTGTAAATCCATCATCTGATTGACGAGTAATAATAACTTCCGGGCATTCTTATAAATAATCCCCAGACGTTCACGCAGTTCACTGGGTAACCCCACTTGTTTTACCATCTCTTCAAACGGAGTGATAATAAGCAACAATGGCGTACGAAGTTCATGTGAGAAATTAGTAAACAGGCGGAGTTTGGCCTGATGCAATTCTTCCTGCTGCTGTTTTTCAAACTGCTCTACACGAAGGTTCTCACGCAAACGACGGCGGGCATTCATATAGAACAAAATAATATATATCACGCAAGAAAGTAATAATAAGTAAAATACATATGCATACCATGTAGCCCATATAGGCGGATGAACAACGATGTGTAACGATCGACCTTCGTTATTCCACAGTCCGTCATTGTTGGACGCGCGAACATGAAACGTATATTCACCCGGACGCAGATTAGTATAATAAGCCGAAGTACGCCCTCCTGCTTCATTCCAGTCTGTATCATATCCTTCCAGACGATAGGCGTATCGATTCATATTGTTAAATACAAAGTTCAGTGCCCAATAATCAATAGATATATTATTCTCATTATAAGAAAGGTGTATTTCGGACATATCATCCAACACACCAGAGAGTATACCGGAAGCATCCCCCGGAGAAACAGGTTGATTGTTAACACTTAACTGTTCCAGTACGATAGGCGGAATATAACTGTTGACCTGCATCCTCAAAGGCTGAAAAGTAATAAAACCATTGTTTGCCGTAAAGCAGATTGTGCCATCGGGCATAGATGTTCCTCCGTGTAGCGTAAATTCACGAACATCGACACCATTCCCTCTCTCGTAATTGTGCACTTTACCAGTCTTAGGATTATAAACAGCCACTCCCAGTGACGTACTCATCCATAAATTACCATCCCTCCCGATAATGAGTTTACAGACATTATTATCCAGCAAACCTTCATGTTTCGTCACACAAAGATCAGCACCATGTTCCGGATTAAAACGGAAAATACCACTGCCATAAGTAGAAATCCAGATATCCCCCGACTTAGTGCGATCTATACTGGAAATATAATTGCCCGGTATGAATCCTTTGTCAGAGGGTAAAGTATCTTTCCGGTAGTTATCCACCACTCCGGTATTCATATCATAACGATAGATTCCGGTAGAACGGGTACCGATCAGCATGACCCCTTCACGCTCCTCAAAAAGGCAACGAATACCGGACATACTTATTTTCCGCCCCTGTGCATCTTTAAAAGTATCTAATACCTTTCCATCTGGTGTAAAACAAGTCAATGCGGATTCACGCCGGATAGTAGATGCCCAGAGATTACCCTTGCTATCACGAAGCAACGAGTAAATCACTGCCGATTCAGGATATTTATAGAATAACGAAAATTTACGAGAACGAAGATCAAAGCGATAAATTTCGCCAAAGGCTGTCCCGCACCAAATGTAATCATCTTCCGGCAATACAGTCTTTATTATATTCGAATTATGAAGGGAAGGACCGGTACGATCAAGCAAATAAAACTCTGTATACAGAGTTTCCGGATTGTAATTCAACAACCCATGTCCTTCTGTGGCAA
The DNA here is from genome assembly GCF_949740115.1 of Bacteroides sp. 41_26. Lineage (NCBI taxonomy): Bacteria > Pseudomonadati > Bacteroidota > Bacteroidia > Bacteroidales > Bacteroidaceae > Bacteroides > Bacteroides sp. 41_26. The sequence goes on along the minus strand of NZ_CATJGZ010000103.1, from coordinate 29,268 downwards.
GCCACAAACTACCATCCTTGTCGGCACAAGCCGTACTATAAATACCGGTTTGTATATTCAGCCTGTATCCGGGATCATGACGTACAAAACGGTTCATCAGCTTTGAAAGCATTGTAATGCCCCCGGAATATGTACCAATCCACAGTATTTTAGCACTCGAAAGACAAAAGGCATAAACTGAAAAATGTCCCAATGAATGCCTGTCTCTACTGTAATCAGCCACCTTCTCTATATTGCGGGTAGTAAGGTTAAGTGCAAAAACACCATCATAAGTACCGATAAGCAACTGTCCGTCCCACTCCACAAGACAACGGACAAAATCATTTTTCAAACCACTGTTTTTACTTGTATAATGAGTTATACGGTTATTGCGCAAGTCAACGCAATTCAAGCCATAGAGGTGACAGCCTACCCATATCTGCTTCAGATGATCTTCATAGATACTTGAAACGGCATTATCAGACAACGCCAGATTAGTCTGTTGCGAATAATGACTGATGACTTGCATTTGTTGGTCGCAGACATAAACCCCATCATCATGGGTACCTATCCAAAATTTACCCGATGAGTCTTCAAATATGACAGAAACACTGATCAATCCATCTTTATCTGCAATTTCAACCGGATAAAAACGATCTTCATCCGGATGATATAGAAAAATCCCCTTACGATTCCCCACCCACACACGTCCGGAGTGGTCAACGAGAACAGATTGGATTGCATCTCTCAACATACCTTTATCGTCCAAATAACGACGAATACGATTCGTGTGCTGGCAAAGACGATTCAGTCCATAACTGGTTCCTATCCAAAGTGCACGACCAGGTTCTTCTGCCAAAGAGAGAATATCGCTATTAGTAAGACTCAATGAGTCAGACGGATTCTCCTGATAGACAGTATACTCTTTTCCATTGTAGCGATTTAATCCATTCTTAGTCCCCAACCATATATAACCTCTAGAGTCCTGATGAATGACCCTGACAGAGAGTTGAGAAAGTCCCTCATTTATATGCGGACTATAATAAAAAGAGTTCCGGATATCCTGTGCCAGGGTATAAGACACACCTGTCAACAACAGGTACATCAACAATAGTGTTTTTCTTAGCATAGTTATAGTTTCGATAGATTAATACATAGCAAATGTAATAAAAACCTATAAATAGCAAAACTCTCCTTTTACATATATTCAAAAAGAGAAATGAAATGAGACGATAGTTATAGAAAAAGAGACAGAAACTATAACTCTGTTTCCGAAAAAAGAGACAAAACCATCGTTCCTATTTAAAAGAAGTACCGGAAAACAAAAATATCCCGGTAAAGAAAGTACATCTTACCGGGATAAAGGAAAAGTGAATGATCAAAGTTTTATAGTTTCACCGTCATAGTTTGTCCTTCACTAATGGTTTTCTTTATAGTTTTCTTTCCATTGATAATTGTAACCGCCAATTTACTACCAGCACGTTTCACCTGTATATCAAAATCAGCACCAAAGGCACGCACATGATTCAAATTGGCATACTCCCACTCTTGCGGAAGACGCGGAGTCATTTCAAAACTACGCAGACCTGTGGGGCGAATTCCAAAAAGCCCTTCTGTATAGATGCGGCAATAAAGACCACTCTCAGCTGAGAGATGACGCTGGTTACCTTCGGGCCACGCCTCAATAGCATACGGCACATGATTACCCAACAAACGGCGATGAGAATACTTCTTGAGAAATGCCATACCACGACCTACTTCTCCTGCAGCAATTGTACCACGAAGTGCATAGAGAGTAGAACGATCCCAGAAAGTTTCCGTACCAGCCTGAGTTAACAGTCCGTCGTCTGTCCAGAGGCGAGGTGAGAAAAGAGCATCAATAGTACCTGCCGCACGAGTATAAATACCCACAGTAAGCGGCATACAGATCCAGGAACGAAGAATATCATTTCCTTCATAGTATCGATAACTGGGAAAACCTTCTATGTCATAGCCAAAGTGTGATTCAATGGCCTGTTCCAAATCATCAGCCTGACGGGTATAGGTTTTGATTTGTGCAGAAGAAATGCCCAGTTCACGTCCCAAAAGAGCAGCAGAACGTAACGCGTCATAATAGAGTGAGGAAGTACAAAGATTGGCATCTCCCGCAGGAAAACGATTTTCAAGTTCATCAGAGTTAGAAGCTACTACACCGGCCGGTGTCAACTTACGATGACAGTATTCCAGACACCATTCGATCAGAGGCCATAACTCCCGGGCTTCTTCTTTATTACCACGGGCAAGAGCATACCGGGCAGCACCGTAAGCAATCATAGCACCATCTCCCCGGTCTTTGGCTCCATGCCAGGTTCCTACTCCTTCGGAGATAATAGAACTGGGAATAGGACGGTATTCGTCATTCATAAAACGGGCAAAATGCCGGAAAGAGTTCAAAGCAGACTCATTACCTATTTCATATCCCAGATAAGGAAAGAAAGGATTGATATACTCAGCCTGGTCATTGGCCCAGATGGCTGCATAGTATGCTTCACCACCGGGACCATGCATCAGACCTCCTTTTGTACGATAGATACTTTCGGCTCCACGCAGCTTGGCAAAAGCGAACATACGATTTAATACAGGATCGGGAGTATCAAGGACAAGATTGTTCCACCATTGATTGATCAGTGCCTGACGTCCGGCACGTTCTGATTCAATATTAATGCGGGCCAATGCTGCATCACCTGCTTTACGACCGGAGAAGATGGCATAGAACTCGAGTTTACCACCTGGTTCCACCTTAAAAGTTCCGTTTTTCGAAAGAGAGGCCTCAATGGTATAAGCACCATAAACTCCGGCTTCCTCGGGAGTATTGTACGTCACTTTCCACTCAGGAACACGCATTGTGACAGGGTGTTCTCCAGCATTGGTAAAAGAATATTCCTCACAATAATAGTCATTATTGGGTGAAGGATACAGGGTCCGGGTCAGTTGAATAGCATTCTCTACTTCTTTCCGGCTACGGATGTAACCAAAAGAACTATGAACGGTCATGATACCATTGAAGGTAATATCGCTGACGCGTTCATTTAACAAAGTCTGATCGTCAATAGTGACCATGGCTGGGATATTGACTTCAAAACGCTGCTTGAGATTGTTTTGTGTTTTATTGGGTTGCATACGAAGCATTGGGAACACAAGGCTGCGATTGAGGTGAAAAGCCCGGTCGGCATCTACTCCGTAACGAAGAACAACGGAAAGACGCTGTCCACTCATTTCAAGATGATCATAATGGGGAATGTCTTCTTTGATTTGCCAACGAATAGAGCCTTCGGGAGTGATATCCCAACGGTCTTTATTCTGTGCCGAAAGGGTTAATCCGGCAAGGACAAAGAAAAGAGATAGAGAAATTAGTTTTTTGTTCATCATAATTATTATTTAATGGGTTATAAATATCATTCAACAGGCAATCTGCCAGTCTCCACTTTGCCTGTTTACAGTCTACGCCTTGCATGCATGCAATATAGGCGTAGGTTCATGCAGGTAAGGGGTTAACTACAAACAGACTTTACAAGATGTAAACGGAACATCAATTGTGCAAATTACGCAAATAAATTTGTAAGAATTGCGTTCCGTCGAAGATAAATAATGTAACAATCAAACTGCTTTGTGCCGACGTACCTTCCCCCGCCCTTTTGAGCCTTCCTCTTTCCGGGGAAGATGTAACAACACAGCGCGGCCCACTGTCAATTGTCAATTGTCCACTGTCAACAGAATCACTGCACTCTCAAACTGATTGCTGAGCGGATTTGCGATACCAGCTGTCATCAACTCTGCTCCAGTGAAAATCTTACCATTGCCTGCAAAACGGGAAGTCTGTCCTTTCGGAAGGCTCACTTCTGTAATACGATAACGTTTATTGGCATCCAGCCCATTTAATAGAATGGCAGGAACGTTACCATCTTCCGTCTGATAAATATAAACAACCGCACATTCTTTATTTTCAGAAACATAACTCAATGATGCTACCGGCTGTTCATACGGAGAAACCAAACGGTACAGATCACCCTGCATTACCAACGGACGGATACTTTCTTTATAAAGTTTCACAGCAGCAGCCAGTTGTTCACGCTCTTCGGGAGTAGCTTTATCCAGTGCCAGATCGATACCGAAAGAGCCACTTAATGCCACGTCAATCGCCATCTTCAGATGACGTTTACCCATACGCGTCACATGTGCCGAGATAGTACTTGCCGGAAAAAAGTGAGAAAAGCCCCACTGAATCTTGATACGTCCCAACGGATCAGTATTATCACTCGGCCAGAAACTATGAAAGTATTGCATTGAACCATAATCCACACGCCCCGAACCTCCGGCACAAAGCATTGCCATCACATCCGGAAAACCTTTTGCAAAGCGATCCATCAACCGGTAAAGTGCCCAGTTGTAATCTATCAACAGATGACTTTGCTTGTCCGGCTGCAAATAGGTAGAACCCGGCTGCGTCACATAGCGGTTGCAATCCCACTTCACATACGAAATATCCGGATTGGGACGTAGTGTTTTGTCTATCACCTCCCATTCATACTGTTGCACTTCAGGACGTGTCAGGTCGAGTATCTCCTGATGACGCCCCAGAATCGGTTCACGCTTCTGCTGGGTAATAATCCATTCAGGATGTTTATTATAGAGTTCACTTTGCGGGTTTACCATCTCCGGCTCCAACCAGATACCAAAACCAACTTTACGTTTCAAAGCTTCTTTGGCTATATAAGAGAGTCCGCGTGGAAGTTTTTTTGTAGATACTTCCCAATCACCCAGGCCATGTTTATCGTCATCACGAGAATAGGATCCGTTACCAAACCAGCCATCATCCAATAAAAAGAGTTCGGCACCAATTTGGCGTGCACCATCAAAAAGTCCTTTCAGACGTTCTTCATCAAATGTACAGTGAGTTGCTTCCCAGTTATTGAGTAATACAGGACGGTCTTTTTCCGCATCACGGATACCGTAAGCACGTGCCCAACGATGAAATTTACGACTAATATCACCTTTCCCCTGTTTACTGTAAGCATAAAGAATAGCAGGTGTAATGAAGGTATCACCACGTTCCAGATGATACTGCGAACCGACCGGATTGATACCTGTCAACACGCGAAGATTATTATTCCAGTCAACCTCAAAGGCAAGCTGAAAACTACCCGCCCATTTCAGAGAACCGGCAAGCACTTCGCCCTTATTCTCATCTGCTTCACCATTAAGAGAAAGAAGGAAAGAAGGAATACGCATCTGATTGGCACGTATGCCAAGCTTGGAATCAAGAACTTTAATACCCGTAGTAAGCTCTTCCTCGGCAAGAGTCGCTTCACGTTTATAATTACCTATGAATTGAGTAAGCCGGTAATTCTTTGCTTTCAGTACAGGAGATGCAGAAGCATAGCGATAAAGTATCACCTTGCCTTTTTCGTTGTGTGTGATTGTGTTCCATATCTCCATCATACTGGTAGATTCATAACACTTGATGTAAATATCTACAGAGAAAGGATAAGCAGGATCTTTCAGAGAAATAACGGTTTGCGTAATGCCGTCACCCAATTGCTCCGTCTTATGATTCGTATAGAGCAATTCCGTAGAGGTATTACCGTCTACATGAGTAGCCTGCAAAGCTGGTTCAGTTAGTACACCATTACCGTAAGGCGGAAGAAACTCCCACTCACGCGAAGGCATTTTAACGGGAACTGTTACCTCTTTAGTTACATCACCAAAAGCAAGCTGATAAAGGCGACCGTCAGTACCAACCATAAAAGATAGTTTCAGGTCACCAGAAGTAACATTAAATAATTGTTTCGCTACAGGATTGTCATCTGCTGCCCAAACTAACAGAGGGCATACAGATAAAAAGAAAAAGAGATAGATGTATTTCTTCATTTTAGTTGAAAATTAAAAGTTTATTCAGTTGAAAATTGAAAGTTGAAAATGAGCTGCGCTGTACCGATACACCTCCTCCGCCCTTCGGCCCCCCTCTCAGAGGGGGATGTGCTGCACTATCATCTACATAGCAACTGTCAATTGTCAACTATCAATTGTCAATTGTCATAAATCGCCAAGTCACCTTTCCTACTGAGTCCGGTTTTCCTTTTTCAGCTTTCGAAATAGTACCCTTCAGTTTACCGTTCTTTTCACGTACCACATTAATATCTCTCCATGCGTATACTCCCTTCTCATAATCAAATGTTTCACCATCATCATCATACAGACGATAAGAGCCATTTGCTTTCCCATAGTGACGAATTTCCAGGTTCACTTTTACTCCCGGTTTCGGTGCATGAAGCATCGGCTCCATCATCGGAATGATAGCTCCGTCTTTCACATATACAGGAATACGATCCAGTCCCGGAGTTGCTGTTATTGTCTCTCCATTACCAACATATGCACCGGTATAAAAATCATACCAATCACCCTGTGGCAGTACGACTTTACGCTCCGTCTGCCCCTTAAACATAGGTGCTACCAGTAAATATTCACCTGCCATATATTGGTCTTTTATTTCTTTAGTCACGGCTTCCAGATAGGGATTATCTTCCAAACTCTTCTCCTTCAGTTCTGTTGTTACCGCCGCATCCGGATTGAATCCGGCTTCCAAACTCATACCACGGAAAGGAGGAATACCATCAAAATGATAACGCGCAAATTCCGTATACCAGTAAGGCATCATCTGCATACGAAGCAACGCATACTCTTTCACTTGTTCGGCAACCTCCGGAAATGTCCAGGGTTTCGTACCACTACTCCACGCATTAATCATTGCCATCGGAGAAAAAACAACTGACTGGAAACGGCGTAACCAATCTTCCGCAGACTTGGAGCTACGTACCTCCGGAGTCCACAATACCCCACAATATCCGGAGTTGATCAATGCTGTAATAAAGTCCGGGTGACTATAATAATCATTATAAATAACATAAGGCATAGAAGATGCTCCGGCATTTGATGCACGCACCAAACCGAATGTACGTTGATTGCGTGCCTTGTAAAGCTCAGCTGTTGTGCGCTGTACCCAAAGCCCATAAGTCTGCCTCATCTGTTCGGCAGATACTCCCGAAGGAAAAGTAGCCACATCCGGCCAGAGATAGTAATCATATCCGTCTACTTCGTCTACCTTATAACCACTTACACCTATACCTACATGCTCTTTATTCAGTTTATTTTTCCATAAAGAGCGTGCTTTCTCACCAGCCAAATCGGGAACAATACCGCACCACACCGTATGTGAACCACTTACAGGATACATATCCTTATATAGCTTTGAATCAGGAGACACATACGGGTTTGTCCACAGATTGATACGCACGCCTTTGTCGAGCATGTCCTTTACAAAACCCGAAGGATCGGGATAACGCGTAGCATCCCATTCAAAGGTGCAAGGGTATGCTTTGCTTTGCCATCCCGGCTCCAGACCAATAAAGTCCAATGGATATCCCTGACGTTCAAATTCATCAGCCTCTTGTTTTACTTGTTCGGCAGTGTATAGCTTTTGCGTACGTTGTGTAAAACCGAGTCCCCAACGTGGAGGTAACGTACCGCCACCACAGAAAAGGTTGTAACGACGTACTACATCCATTGGAGTAGGACCGGCAAAAAGATATATCTCTGTCCCCGGTGCAGGTACAAGAATAGAAACCGCATCCGAATAAGGGCGTGACGACCAGGATTTATCCGTATTACGATCTTTCGCTACCGGAGCATTGGGACTGTCTTTCAGTGCACCACTTCCGGCATATACGGTAATATAACGTGCCGAATTAATAAATACACCATAGCCCTGGCTGGAAACATAAAAAGGAACCGGAGCATGCGTACGTCCATTGTCCTTACCACCGTAATGGTCTACATGCAGATTCAGGATTTTACCACGTTGATGTACAGTTTGGAAGTTAAGTCCAAAACCATACAGTTGCTCTTTTCTCTGTAAGGGAATACGCAAAGCTGTCTGACCATCTTGAATATCACCTTTTATTTCAGAAGCAAAAGCAGGTAACGTCACCTCCGGTAAACGGCTGAAACCTTCCATTTTAGGAGTAGTACCTGCCACTTGCAACAATGAATAACTCTCGGGAGTTCCTACAACTCCTTTCCAGACACCGGGAGCCACCTGTTCCCAGCTTATTTGTGCAGCAAGCTGCGCGACTGTCCATATGGACAGGACAAAGGTTACAATGTATCTTTTCATTTTTATAATTATTTAATTCAATTGACAGTGAACAATTGACAGTTGACAGTTACTGTGCAGCGTGACAGCGCAGCCAACTGTCAACTGTCAATTATCAACTGTCAACTATTATCTAATCGTTCCCGCAAACCCACCGTTTGCCAATAACTTCACTTTTACTTTTCCATCTACTACAGAGATTACTTCGTTTCCGAAAGAATCTTTATCTTTCCCATCAGTAATCCACGTAGAAGACAACTCCTTGCAAGCCTCCGGTAAAGAGAATTCTAACTCGCGATCTTCATTTTTTCCGTTGATACCACCCACATACCAAACTTTTCCTTTACGACGTGCTACCACTGCAAAATCTGACGGATAACCTGCCAACAATTGGCTTTCGTCCCAAACAGCAGGCACATCTTTCAAGAAGAGTTTGGGCATACGCGGCAATTCTTCATATGCCTCTATTCTATCTGCATAACACTGAAAACCGGATTCAAAGACCACGGCAAGTGCCAGTTGATGTGCTACCGTTGTCTGGCGGATAGCCGGTATCCCCTGCCGTACCTTATCGGAAAAAGTAACGGGTGTATAATCCATTGAACCCACTACATTCCGCGTGAAAGGTACAGTAGCATTGTGTTCTGCTGCCCGGTCACAACGCTCCTGACGTCCTAATGTCTCTGCTCCGCGTATGGCTTCTGTAGTCATCAGATTAGGATAGGTCCGTTCAAATCCACGGGGCAAAGTTGCTCCATGTAAATCAACAAGCAAATAGAATTCAGCAGCATCTTTTAATATAGCCGGATAAAGCTGAATGATACGTTGTTTATCCGTATCGAAGAAATCTACCTTTATACCTCTTACTCCCAACCTGCTGATACGTTCCATTTCTGCCCGACGCAATACAGGATCGGACATCAGACGATGTGTTGGAATGCTATCTGTCTCCCTTCCTGCACCGGAATGATACCATAGCCAAACGCCTACTCCTTTTTCTCCGGCATACTTCACCACATCTTCCATCGTACCTCCATTACCCATTCGCTGCCATCCGGCATCAATCAATACATACTCCCAGCCCATCGCATGATTAAAGTCCACATACTTTATCTGCGTCTTATAATCACGGGTTGTTCCACCGGCATACCACCAACTCCAGGAAGCACGTCCCGGAAGTACCCAGGAATCATCACCTATCACTGACGGCGGATTCAAATGAGCAACCATCTGTGTACGGAAAACCGTATTCAGTTCCTTACCCACGATAATAGCACGCCAAGGCGTATACCAAGGGAATGTAGAAACAGGCTCTACCGCATCTGGAACAACAGGTTCTTCTATCTCAGGAAAACGTATCTTATATGCTTTGTTTTTCCCCGAGTTATCAATATGTGTAGCTGGATAAGAACCGTCCAAATAAGCCTCAGTAATCATCATCCAGCAGTCATTGGTATTAAAAAGCATCGGAAAAGCCCAGCCACGACCGTGGGAAGCTTCGGTGTTGATAGCAATTCCGTTCTTTGAATACTGCTCGTAACTTGGTTTGTGACGTTCATTCCAGTCATACGGATGAATCCATGCTTTGCCGTTGGCAGGTACTGAAAATTCTGTTAACTCATCTGTTATCGTATGTTGTTTCCCATCATCCTCTTGTGTAAAGGCGTAACGGAAGGCAATACCATCATCGTATGCCCGTACAATCAACTGAAAATTGTCAAAAGGAATCGTCATCTCCCGACAAGCATTAACAGTCCGGAGTTGTTTGCCTGCCTTCAGCTCATAAGGTTCATTAATTGTTTTCACTACTGCTTTTCCAACGGGGCACGCATCTTTCCCATATTCTATCCCATCCATCACAAGCCCGAGACGGGAAGGATTGATTACTAATGAGTCACCACAATAAACGGAATATTGAAGTATAGTTGTCCCTTCACCTTCCGGTACCTGTGTTGCAACAAAGCGTACTGCACCATCGGGTGAAGCCAACGTCCACTCTTTCTCAGCCCGGCATCCCAGACAACAAAAGAGAATTAACGAATAAAAGATTGCTTTCATAATATTTTGTCTTTATTTGTATATTTCCATATCACCATCCTCACAAATAATCTCAGGACGTGCATCGGGATTCTTTAGTTCAAAGGTTACGTTCTTTAGTTTCAATCCGCGTACGTGACGTGCCCAAACACCATAAGCCGGAATCTTCGGGCCAAAGGTTTTTACTTCCGGATACTGATCTATTGCCTCCGGCACTTTAGAGAGAGCATCTTCGGAAGTTCCCGTACCGAGCAGACGAATCTGTATATTTTCAAGTGTCAGATTAGTGATGTAATGTCCTGGAATACCAGTAATAAGAATACCGGAGGGAGGAGTGAGCTGTGCTTTATCAGCAGCTACAGCTTTTACATTCCGGATCATGACATTTTCAAATACCCCCACCGGTTGTTGTGTATCCTGTCCTTTACGAAATACACTCAAACGGGCACCGAGACGGAAAAGCATCGGAGTGCGTACTTCTTCCATCGTGATATCTGAGATTTCTACATTACGCAGGTGAGCTCCGTCTACCGAGAAAAGCTTGATCCCTCCATTCTTTGTATCATAAATGTGACAGTTACTGATACGAATATTCTCGAAACCAGCCATGGATTCCGTACCCATCTTAATACCAGCCTGATTACTTTTGAGCTTCATATTCTCTACAACGATATCATCACATCCCATTTTACTGGAAGTTGTCTTGAAGCAAAGTGCATCATCACCACTGATTATATCACAATTGCTGATACGCACATGCTGACAACCGTCGATATTAATTCCGTCATTGTGTGCAACCCCGAAACTACGAATCGTTACATTGTCTATCTTCACATTGTGACACTGAAAGTAGTGGGAAGTCCAAGCACCGGCATACTTCAAGGTAACATCACGTACAGTTACCCCTTCGCAACGTACCAGGCGAAGCAAAAAGGGACGAAGTCCCCAACGCTCACCCTCGGGGCGTGTATCCACTTTGATGTGTCTTTCTTTTAGTGCAGAGCCCTGACCGTCGATACTGCCTTCTCCTTCAAGAGTGACATTCTTTGCGTCAACAGCCACCAACAATGCCCAACCGACATCAATGCCCAAGCCTTCCATAAAAGGATCGAGATTATCATAGGCTTTATAATCCGTAGTACCCAAAATCAAAGCATCCTTTTCTAAATGCAAGGTCACATTATCTTTCAGTACAATCGTAGCCGAAAGATAGGTACCAGCCGGAACGAGTACCGTGCCACCTCCAGCCTTATGGCAGGCATCGATTGCCTTTTGAATAGCAGGAGAATCCAGCTTCTTCCCATTACCACGGGCACCGTATTTCTTCACATTAAAAGTTTCTGCAGATGCACCTGTAATCAGGAACAGCATCGTGAATAGAAAAATACAGAGTCTTTTTGTCGTCATAAGTTGTGAGTTTTTAGTTTATAAGTTTTTTAGTTTCTTCTCTCTCGCTACCGTTACCGAATAAATGCGATTGCTACGTTTTCCCAAATGTTCCAACTTCATAGAATTCTTTCCGGCAGTCAATGTCACCGGAAAAGCAAACTCTCCTTTTTTACTACCCGACGTAGCCAAATAACCAATATTCTCACTTACCAACTGATCGTTAAGGTATAGGTAAGAAGGTACCGGACTACCACCCGAATAAGAAAACAACAAATAATATTCTCCTGTTACAGGTACGTCAATCTGCCATGTCAGCGCTCCTTTAGAACTCCCTTTTTCACCCCGAAACTCTGCAAAGCCTCCGGCTTCAACAACGGCAGAACCTTCGGTTTGTGCTTCTTTTACATCATAACAACGTGTATCTGTAAAACTCCTGACAACCAGTTTCTGTGCAGCTTGCACCATTCCACCTTTCTTCACAACCAGTTCATACATTAATGATGTCTCCGGTTTCACTACACAAGAACCGTTGGCAGCCACAGTCTCTCCGTTCAATAAGACCTCTTCTCCATTTGATGTTTTCCAATACAAAGTGACGGGTTGATCTTCTATTTGGGAAATACAGTCGGAATAAAAATATTCAATAGCGGGACGCCCTGCATCCAGAGGAACACGATAAAGTTCAATCCCCTTACCTGTCTTCAGATTACGCGAGTACATACGGTCATCCGGGTTGTTCCAGTGTTCATGTACCCCCAGGCTCTTCTGTGCCCGTCCTTCATATCTGATTCCTGAAGGAGGATTTCCTATATTCGCCGCTTCATGCATAAAGTTGTCTGCATTGGCAGCAACAGGCATCTCCGAACGTATAAAATCCAGTACCACCGACTCTATAGCTACCTGGTCATTGGAAGCCAAAAAACTTGATGTCCATCCGTCATTAAAGGGAGCGCGTTTGAAACGAACAGCACGCCCATTATGAATAGGATTCACATACATAGCATCTACAATGTATACAAGCGTGTTTCCTCCCAAACGTTCATGTGCCATCAAATCAACAATGCTATTATATGTTCCCATCCCCCGAAACTTAGACCAGTCGCGGATGGACAGATGCAAAGGAGAAACATTGCCAATGGAGCCGAATTGATTTTTACCGGTAGCCGTTATTCCGGTCTGCCCTGCACTGTCCTTCCAATTGTCAGTAGGACGGGAATGCCGCTTCATCAATGCCATATTAATCATATAATCCGCCTCATAGGCAGCACGCGCCAAACTCATTGCACCCGGATCGGTTATTTCACTTGAATAGTGAATGATATCGGGTACAAAACCTCCCCAATTCTGATAAACCACATCGGGATAAACCGGTTGCAGGTAAGTATAGATGGCAGAGATACCACGGCGCTGTGCATCATATACCGTAATGCAGTGCTGAGGTACGTTCATTATATCGACCAACTGATGCAGAAGTGCATAAACAGATTGTGGAGTAGCATCTATTATATTGCTTCCGCCATTATCATTCAAATTTACTTTTATAGCTATTTTTTCTCCTTCTTTATATCCTGTAGCCCCTTTACCTTTTTTCTTATTAAAGGTACGGAACAGTTCATCCCAGGCACGGTCTATTGTTTTTTGGTGGGTCAGCGAAATGATGACTCCCTCCATCATGTCACATACACGGGTCTGACTGTTATTATCCGCATCAGAATAAAGTCCGTGTTCACCATCCCAGACCGCTGCCTGCGGATCGTGTGCCCAAGCTACACGTCCCGGATGAATCCCCCGCGCCACTCCCATCGGTGTATTGGGTTTATCTGTCGGAGTAAAAGTACCCATATCCGAACCATTATCTATCTGCTTACCAATCGCCTGTCCGAACAAAGAATTATCTACCGACATTATATATAATGTACCCGAAAGTAAAACACCGGCAAAAAGTACAGCAAGCCCCTTATAGAAATGTCGTGAATTCCGGAGTTGAAGAAATTTCTTCCAGGCCCCCCACCCTAATAATGTACTACTGAAAAAAGCCAGAAAAGAAAAAGCCAGTGGCGCTGCCACTTGCTGACAGGGATAAGCAATGCGTGAAGGTTTAGGTACTACTCGAATGAGAAACCAGATTAGTGCCGTTAACCCCATTAATGGGAAGCAGATTTTAAGAACCACATTCTTTTTATTAATACCCACAATTCGTCCACTTCGGGGACAGGTTTTGAAAAACCAATTCTTTATCTTTTTCATATTATCAGATACATTAAGTTCTCACTTTATTACGTCACAAAAGTAGTTATATAAAAAAGAGACGATTTTAAGTATTCATTCAAATACTATAGAAATCGTCTCATACATCAATAAAAACACTTATTTCTTCTTATATACCAGTTCTATTCCGCCCACTTGTCCTAAATTGCGACTGTACTGTTTATCCACAGGATTATTCCAATGTTCCAATACACCAAGGCTTCGTACACCTGTTCCGTCCTGTTCGGGATCATAGAAAGTGCCGGATAGCGGATTATCTGCCAATGCTGCTTCCACAAGATACATATCACAGTAATTCACATCTGCCATCCGTGGAAATTCCGCACAAAGAAAATCAATACCTACAGCATCAATTGCTACAGGGTCTTGCGAAGCAAACAAAGAACAGGGCCAATTGCCACCAAAGGGTTCCATCTTCCATTTCCCGGAAGGAGCACCATTCACCTTTTCTGATCCATAAAGCCCGTCAATAAGATAAAGCATGGTCTTCTGCCCCAAATCTTTGTGAGCGATATAATCAGTAAACGTCATATATCGCGGACGTCCGCCACGATCCTGATTAAAGTTATTATGCTGATTCTTACGGAAATTACGATCAATATCAGTAACGCCATACCAGTTTTTTGCACAAAGCGTAACACCTTGTCCTCCATGTCCTTTCAATAAAGCCATATTGATAAGATAATCGGCCTCAACAGCACAACGAGCCAAACCGCGAGCCAGTTTTCCATTATCAACCGAGTAAGGTATAGCATCGGAGATATAGGTTGATTTCACCCGTCCGTTACCCCCTTCATTATCCAGATAAGCTACATCAGGAAACTCTGCATGACATTTTTTAAATAAAGTATGAGTGATAAAGCGACTCGCATCAAACACCGTTATCTGTTGTTGAGGAATCCCCCCTTCGTATATCAGGCTACGCAATAAGGAAAGTACAAGATGCGGAGAAGCATTCAGTTCTTCGGAGTCATCATGCGAAAACGTATTGTTCTGATTGATCTTAATGGCAATCTTTTCTCCTTTCCGATATCCCTTACTACCTTTGCCATGTTCACGATTAAAGTAGGAAAACAGAGCATTCCATGCTTTCTCCTCACTTTTCTCACCTGTCAAAGAAAGAAGAGACTGTACCACTAACCAATTTGCATCCGACTGGTTAGTGTAATGGTCTTCATACCAGAAACCAGTACCTTTCTCCCATGTTGCAGCCCCGGGAGCATGTGACCAGACAACACGACCGGGATAAATTCCTTTTGCCGTACCCACCGGGTTATTCTTTCCCCATGCCATCTTCGGTTCACTAACAGGAAGAACGATTTGTGCCAGCATCTCTCCACTGTTCTCTATCGCCATCATACCTCCGAAGAATATCAATAAAAAGAAAAACAACGTTGTATAAAGATAATGACGTGCATGCAATGCCTGCTTCATCTTCCGGTAACTGAACCATGCACCTGTAAAAGACAACAGATAGACAACAAAAGCAGACATCACAGGAGCAGCTGCCTGCATACAAGGATAGGTAGCCCGCGAAGGCTTAGGAACCACACGAACCAGAAACCAAACTGTAGAAGAGATACCCAACCCCCAAAAGAGGAAAATGTGATACCACCTGGCTCTGCTACAACTCTCAGCTTTCTGCCTGAAATAGAGATATATCTTCTTTATCATTTCTTTAACTATTAATTATAATAAGTACTGTATCCTAATTAAATGATCGTATCATTGAAACGCAGATTATCACAAATTCACGCAAAGAATATCGTCTCTCAAGTACAGCAAGCTATCTCATTTACGATAATCTGCGATCATTTGCGTTTTAATAAAACGCTATCATAGTATGAATTAAATTTGAAGTATTACTTAAGTAATAATACTTAGTGCTTCGTTACATATATTGTTATGCTCCATTACATATATCGTTATACCTCGTTACATATACTGTTAGGAAGGGTCCGCTCTGATGAGAAGAAAATCACTGTCTTATGTCTTCACAATTTATCAATTTCACTTCATCTTTATCCGATATTCCTTTATCCACCTGCAAGTTTTCTATCTCACCTCCTATCACATCATCCATCACTACAGCATAGCGTCCATCCGGTTGTTCGGAAGTAATATGACAATTTTTCAATAAGAAACCTTTGACGTGGCGTGCCCAGAACCCAAACGCCGGCTGTATCTTCAGGTCCCCTACATTATAGCGACCTACTCCTATCTCCGGTGGATATGCTTTTGCATCTTCCGAAGGGTGTCCTCCCTTTACTTTTAAACTTACATCGTGAAATTGCACATTATTGATATATCCTGTATGGTTCCCATCCGGCAGACGGAATGTCAACCCACCTTCCACTACGTCCGAATCAGGCAGTTTAAACCCTG
This sequence comes from Bacteroides sp. 41_26, assembly GCF_949740115.1. Classification (NCBI taxonomy): domain Bacteria; kingdom Pseudomonadati; phylum Bacteroidota; class Bacteroidia; order Bacteroidales; family Bacteroidaceae; genus Bacteroides; species Bacteroides sp. 41_26. The sequence continues at coordinate 13,022 of NZ_CATJGZ010000103.1, read as the reverse complement.
CAATGATAGGAGTCGCTTTACTTTGTGAGCCGTCATAAGCTTTCCAACGGTCACCACGAAATGAACTACCACCATAGACCTCTTCAATATCCACCCCACAGATAACAATATTCTCTACCTGACCAATGTTAGAATTGGTTACAAGCAACTCCTTACGCACCACCCCATTTTCAGTGAAAGTAAACGGAGCAACATCAGCTCCCAGTACGCGCCCACGATTGGAAATAGAGATAAAGAAGGGTGCTCTTGTACGACGCATTACCGAACGGGAATGTATAGAACCTGTTTTACCGCTATTCAGATAAACATTCTTCACATGGCCACCATCATTGGTAGAAATAGAAAAACCCGCCTTATTAGCACCCAACACATATATATTATCTACATACAGATCCTGAATATCATCTGCCGTTTCTGATCCTATCTGAAAGAGATTACAGTTAGTATCTCCTACAATATTCCTCACCATGTAATGGCGTGCCGGACGGGTAAAGCCCAATGAACAATCCGAACCGGGTTTTACAATATCATCCGAACTTACTTTAGAGTAGATATTCGTTACTGTCACATCATTGCATGCCATAAAATCATAAATATCGCGAGCATTCTTTGTGCTATGTTTTGCAAAGTAAGTATCATGTACATGAATACCATCTGTACCTGTAGCCAACAACACAAAATGCCCTCCCTGATCAATATGCAGCATTGTACTGTCACTATATAGCCTGTTATCTCCCTCTATATAATAAGGTCTATCTTTTTCCGGATCATACCACATATCCTTCTTTATATCCCATCCGCCAATCTCTACATTCGTACATAACTTTAAAGAAAACATTTTATCACTACGTTTCTCCGGAGAATTATTCATCACCTTATCTGAAGTTACAATATTACCATTACCGGTAATACGCCCCGTACCTACAATTTTTACATTGTCAATTCGTTCTCCAAAGAACATACAATTGCGAAAGAAAGTATGTCCTACATCTTGTTTCGTAAGATAATTTTCCGGGTCGGCATAAGGACGCGGATCTGTGGGCGAGAGCCCTGAACGATAAGCACGATCACTAAACCAGGTAGTCTCGGGAGCATCGGCACCAGGTAATGCTTGTATCGTAGCATCACTATCCAGATGCAGCCACACATTACTTTGCAAATGGATAGTACGTACATTATAGGTTCCTTTAGTAAACCGAAGTATGCCACCTCCCAGACGGTTCATATTGATAATTGCCTCATTGATAGCTTCCGTATCATCGGTTACTCCATCTCCTTTTACACGATAATCTCTGATATCTTTTCGTCCGGTATAAAACCATACAATGTTGGATTCTCCTTTATTCTGTCCTCCTGTTACACGAAGTTTGAAAGCATACAGGCGATTCGGTTCCAATCCATTCGCAGCTGTTTCACGACTATCAGGAGTTACTTCTGCCCGGGCTGTTGTCCATGTATTCCCACCATCTGCCGATTGAAGCAGTTCTACAGAAGAAGCATTGTGAGGCGGAGTCCAAGAAAAAGAGGCATACGTATATTCCTGTCCGGGACGATACGCAAAATCACGTAACGGAGTACGTACAAGATCAGCAACAGTGGTTATGCCTTCCAGGTCTGCTACAGCAACAGGACTCTGTAACGCTTCCGGCTTCGAAGTTGTATAGATAGCTTCAAAGCGATTTATTCCTTTATGCACCGGAGCTACTCCACGAAAGCAGATCCGCAGATCCGGACCGTTTGAAGGCCGAAAATCAAGGCCACTAAACACAATCACCGTTCCCCGGTCACCTTCATCCCGCAGGATCACATTCCCCACTTTATTATATGAATAGTGAGTTCCGGTACGCCCTATCGATTGTTTAGGCAGATCACGCAATAACACTTCACCACGTCCTATCACGTTCACGGTTGTATTATCAAGTGTCACAACGATACCTGCCGGGACACGTATCTCTACCTTCACCATCGGACTGCGCTGTCCGGCCCGGAAATCAAGAACAATGTTACCCGGCGCATTTACTGTAGCCTGTTCCCGGTGCAATAACAACTGTGCCGGAAGAGCAGCATTTCTTATTCCAATCATCCATCGTCTAGTGACTTTTCCCTGTGGAGAAACTAATTCCATACGATCACCTTCCTGGGGCATTCTATCTACCTTGATATTACCATGCATATCCGTCACCCGGCAAACAGCTTTTTCCGATTCGGAAAAAAGTTCTACTAATTCAGTAACGGAAGGTAAAGTAGAAACCAGTCCCTCCCCCTCGGGAGTATCTACTGTATATCGGTACGTCGTTCCGGAAGATAATAATAAAGAATCTGCTTTCAAGACCCAGGGAGTAAGCCCGGAAGCTGCCTGTGCACTCATTCCCAGACAACATAAAGCAAACCAAAGCACAGGTGTTTTTCGTGTAATAGAATTCATCATTCAATCCTCTAAAATAGTTTTAATTCTCAATTAACTTTATCACAGCGGCAAAGCTAACGGAAAAAAGAAAAAAGCCTTTGCAGTGTTGTCGCAAAGGCTTTCAATTTTATATCATAAATGTAGAAACAAGAGTCAATAATTGAGCCAAACCTTAAATGAAGCTATCTTCTCCTTACTTACCAATATTTTGTCTTTGAATGGGGGAACGACCTCTACCACTACTTTGTTTTGAAAATAAGGCTCTATTTTACGGATAGCATTTATTTCTACAAGCGTCTGCCGGTTAGTACGAAAAAAGTTATCCGGATCCAATTGTTCTCCCAATTTATCCAATGAGAAATCTACAATATATTCCCTCCCTTGCCGGGTAACGGCAAATGTCACCCGGTTCTCCGAATAGAAATAGGCCACATCACTCACCGGAAGTGTTATCAGTCTTTCGCCCACTGAAATAAGAAAACGGGTACGATAGCGTTTCACCGGACTTGAAAGAGTACGTAACACTTCCAGCATTTCATTCTGATGACTAAATTCATTCTCAGGATACCGGCTGTGTAAAGTATCAAATTTATCCAAAGTATCGGCTAAACGTTCCCGGTGAATCGGCTTTAATAAATAATCGATGCTATTGACAGTGAAAGCACGAACGGCATAAGTATCAAAAGCCGTTGTAAACACAATCATACTTTGAGGAGAAGCCCTCTCAATAAAGAGAAAAGAGTTACCATCCATCAACTGAATGTCCAAAAAAAGAATATCGGGATGTGGATTCTCACCAAACCACTCCACAGCCTCTTCAATATTGCCAGGCAACAAGAGTATCTCCCATTCCGGACGAAGTTCTGCCAGCATTCTGTTCAGTAAACGGGCAGCAGGTATTTCATCTTCAATTATAGCTGCCCGGACAATAGGGTTATTCATGCAACAATGGTATTTTAACAAAAAATAAATCGGATGTATGTTCAATAGTTATCTCTCTTCCACATATAAGACGATAACGAGAAGATAAATTTCTCAATCCTATGCCCGAGGACTGTACAGACTTTTTAGGACGAAGGCTATTGCTCACCACCAACCGGTCTTCTGCCTCTGAATAAGTAATAGAAATAACCATAGGATTACGAATAGAAATCATATTATGCTTTATTACATTCTCGGCAAGTAGTTGAAGTGTCAGTGGAGGCAATTTACTTTCCAACAATGATTCATCCAACCGACAATCTACACAGATACAATCGCCCAAACGGACACGATGCAGAAAAATATACGAATTAAGAAACTCCAACTCATCACTCAACGTTGTGAGGCGCTGCTGCTGGCATTGAAGAATATAACGATACACATCGGACAGGTGTTGTGTAAACTGTACGGCATTTTGAGGATTATACTCTATTTCAGAAATCAATGTGTTGAGGCTATTAAATAGAAAATGTGGATTGAGCTGGCTTTGCAAAGCCTGATACTGTGCTTCGATAGAACTTTCTTCCAAACTTCTGTTCCGCTTATAAAGTACAATGGTATGCCGATAGAAATTATTAGTTGCCGTCAATCCGATAATCACCATCTCTACCAACCAAACAAGTAAAAGTAACCGTATACCGGACCAGCGAATATAAAACAGGCGATCGACATCCGCCATCCACTTCAGACCTACGAACAACAGATAGTTCAAAAGAAATAATAATATCCCCAATCCGACATAATACAGTAATACTCTTCTACGCTTTTCAACAAAGAAAAGAAATCCGCGCTTTAACCATGAGTCTACCAGAATAATACAGAAGCCCATTGCATTGAAAGCCAGCATTACGCCAATGATAAAGCCCAATGAAGTAAAATCCAGATCGTCACGTTTAGGTAAATCCGAATAAAGTGCCAGCAGCAAATACGAGAAACATCCTAACCCGGAGAAAAGCAGGACATTCAATAACCGGACATATCGGGGATGAAAAGTTCTCATAAAACACAGGAATAATTATATAAGTACAAAGATAAACATTTATATTGATAACAGTCCCAATGCCCGTACAAATGCCGAATAACTGATCTGAGCCGTCAGACGCGACTGTACAAAATTCATTTGTGCCGTCAGATGAAACATTTGTGCATCCAATACACCATCAACGGACATCTTGCCTTCACGATAACGTTCCAGAGCCATATCTTCGTTCTCCCGAGCTTTCATCAGAGAGTTCTCTGTTAGTGTCACTCGCTCCACAGCCTGCACATAATTGTAGTAAGCCGATTGCACTTCAAGGCTCACCACATCTTTGACCTTACTGAAATTTTCTCTTGCGATAGCTACCCGATACTCTCCCGCTCGTTTCTCATTACGACGTTTTCCCCATTCAAATAAAGGAATACTGACTTTAGCATATACAGCGTAATTAGGATCAAGATCTGCTTTAAAATTATATCCCGGAGAACTATAACTACCATCTACCCCCACATAGAACTGTGGCAGGAACTGCGACTGATTGAGCTTATGTGCCGATTCCTGTATTGAAATCTTATCTTGTGCCATACGCAATTCCGGCCGATTATTACCTGCCTGATTCATATAGGCAGGCAGACTACCAACCTCATGGATCGGAGATACCAATGTGTCAATCGGTATCATTAAATTATAATCAACTCCTATAAAAGAGTTAAGTGACATACGTGCCACCTCGTAGTTATTCTCTGCCTGCATCAACTGATAACGGGCATCATTCAATTTGACTTCTGCCATCAGCAGATCATTACGGTCTATCAGTTGTACTTCTACCCGCTCACGTACCACCTTGGTTAATTCTTCTACCGATCCGGTAAACCGGCGGGTAACCTTTACCATCTCATTACGTGCCACCGTACTCCAATAGCGTAAATCTGCTTCGTAACAGATATCAGACTTTATCATCTCCGATTGATTAAGAGCCAGACGACTTTCTGCCTCTGCTTTTTTCACTCCTTCGCGGATACGTCCTCCGGTGTACAACGGCTGAGTCAGTGAAACGGAAGCTCCATATTTCATGTGTCGCCCTTCAAATTGGAGTGGATTATCCAAAGAAGGTAAATCTAATGAAAGTTCTATCGGATTACCCGTATAATTGAAATTTGCTCCGGCAGAAAGCTTTGGCTTATATTCTGTTTTGGCAGATTTCTCCAACTCTTTACTTAAAGCAATATTCTTTTCGGCAGCTTTCATGTCCTGATTATATTGCAAAGCACGGTTACGATATTGACTCAGTAACTCGCTATGCTGCCCATAAACGGGAACAACAAAAAACATTGCCGATATTATTAACTGAAACACTTTCTTTTCTATATTCATAATTCCTTTTTTACATTATAAAATACAGCATACAACGCTGGAGTAATAAACAAAGTAAGTAATGTAGCAAATGTCAGTCCGAACACAATAGCTGCAGCCATACCTGCAAATACTACATCAAAAAGAAGTGGTACCATACCCAGTATGGTCGTTACCGCTGCCATCAATACCGGGCGTACACGTGACACGGTAGACTCAATAATAGCTGTATATGGTTTTACTCCGGTACGAAGCTGAATATTTACCTCATCCAGCAATACAATCACATTTTTAATAATCATACCCAACAATCCCAACCATCCTGCTATGCTGAAAAAGCCAAATTCCGTCCCTGTCACCAGCTGACCAAATACAACTCCTATTACTGAAAGTGGCAAAATCAGGAAAGTGATCAATGGCTGACGATAGTTGCGGAACAGGGCTACCAAAATAAGAATCAATAACAATAATGCCAGTGGAAAGAACTTCGTTAATGCAGCCATTCCTTCTTTCTGCGTTTTGTATTGTGCATCCCAAAAGAAAGTGTACCCTTCCGGAAGCTGTATCTTCTCTATCTCGTCTTTTATTTCAGCATGCACTTCCGCCATGGTATGTCCCGGTTGCACGTCACACATGGCCGCCATAGATAGTTGCCGGTTGTAGGTACGTATCAAAGGATATTCCCAGCCGATACGGATGTCTTTGGTTACCTGTGCCAATGGAGCCGAGTGGATTCCGTTCCATACAGCAAGATCTCCCAATTGATCAAGGTTCATTTCACGGGACATGTCCGACTTCAGCAAAACCGGTACTTTTTTCTCATTGTCACGATAAATACCAACCGACACTCCATCCCCAATCGCTTTTGTCGCTTCCATCATATTATCTTTACCGATATTCAACTGCCCCGCTTGTACCGATTCATAATCCGTCTGCACTATCATGGCCATATTTCCCCATTCATTACGGGCATTCGCAACTTTCGGATTGCGACGCATCACACCAAGCGCCAACTCTGTCAATGAATCCAGTATTGCTTCGTCCGGACCACAGAAACGGGCTTCTATCAATGCCTGTGGCACTGTACTCAACTCAAAACGGTTTACTCTCATAAAGACATCCGGGAATTGTCTGCCTACCGTATCACGAAGTACTGCCTGTAACTCACGTGCTTCTTCCGGCGAACGTGCTTCAACAATACACTGTGCATAATTGGGCTGAGGACCAAAAGACGTATTAGCCAAATAAAAACGCGGAGGAGTTTGACCGATAAATGTAGATACCTGCCGGGTTGTTTCAAAGCTTTCCAAGAAGTCGGATATATCTTTAGTAGCAGCTTCCATCTGCTCTATTTTCGTCCCTTCGGGCATCCACATATCAATCGTGAAATATTGCTTATTAAGTTGTGGTGTAAATCGTTTCGGAATAAAATGAAATCCCCATCCCGAAAAGAATAACAAACCGACCATTACTCCCAACAGAAGATACTTCCGCCGAATGGTATATTCCAACATCTTCCGGAACCAATTGTATACTTTCCCCTGATAAAGTTCGCTTTTCAATTCTTCGGGACGAGGACGTCTCACAAACAGTTCGATAAAAAGAGCGTTTTGCGTAATGGCAAATACCCAACTAAACAACAATGATACTGCTATTACAATGAAAAGAGACGAAAGCAGTTCTCCCGTAATATCAGGAGAAAGATAAACCGGCATAAATGTCAGAATGGCAATCACCGTAGCAGCAAGCAAAGGTATGGCTGTATCGGATATTGCTTTCATGATAGCATTACGTTTCCGCATTCCCCGTTCCATATTCATCAATGCCGAATCAAATACTACAATGGCATTGTCTACAAGCATCCCCATAGCAATGATAATAGCTGCCAAAGACATACGTTGCAGAGCGATACCGTTGGCATGCATATAAATAAGAGTTGCCAAAATAGAAAACACCAGTCCGCTCCCTATCAGTACACCATTCTTGAAACCAATAAAGAAAAGCAACACTGCCACCACCGTAATAACAGAAATAATCAGATTCAGAATAAAACCATCATTAGCAACCGCTGATTCATATCCCTGATCATAGATTGGGGTCAGTTTATATCCGTCAGGCATCTCTGTGCTGATACGTTCCACTGTCTCCTTTACAAGAGCAGCCATATCGACTACATTTCCATCCGCCACGGTAGAAATAGCAATACCCAGGGCAGGCGTATTATTAATCTTCATCAGATTACGCGCCGGACGCATATACTCCTCACTGAGGTTTGCCACCTCCTTCAGCCGAAAGTATTCTCCGGTTCCGGAGATAATTGTCATATTTTCAATCTCTTCCAGATTAGTGAAACTACCACGTGCTTCAATACGAAGGCGATTATTCCCATTCTCAACAGCTCCTGCATCCACAACCTTGTTTTGTTTATCGAATGCACGGACTATATCCGCTGTCGTTATGCCCGTCTGAGCCATTAATGAAGGTTGTACCAACACCTCGATTACAGGATTTTGAATACCAAAAACTTCTACTTTAGCTACATTTTTAATTTTAAGCAGTTCATTTTTTATGCTTTTGGCCTGATCTTCCAATTCTCGATACGAATACTTTTCACCATATAAGCCATAGAATACTCCAAGGACATCCCCAAAGTCATCGTTCACTACCGAGGTGGCAGCACCCGCAGGAAGCTTGGATTGTGCATCATTCACTTTACGACGAAGTTTATCCCACAACTGTTGCATTTCATCTGCACGAATTTCTTTCTTGACATATACAGTAATTTTTGATAATCCGGCACGGTTATCCGTTTTCAGATAGTATAATTCGCCCAACGACTGAATAGCCTCTTCAAGCACATCAGTGACCTGTATCTGTACCTCATGAGGTGATGCACCCGGATAAGCAGTAGTCACAAGTGCCTGCTTAATGGTAAAAGGCGCATCCTCCAGTTTACCCATTTTAAAATACGAATAGAGTCCTCCCGCTAATACCAGAAACAAAATCAGCATTGCAAAAGCACGATTCTTCAAAAAGAATGCAACAATTTTTTTCATACCTCTTTGTTTATTTGATAACGTTTACTTCCCGGCCTTCCGAAAGAAATCCAAGCCCGCTTAGTACAACTACATCACCCGCAGAAAGCCCTGATACAACCTCTATTTTGTTATCGTTCTTTAAATCCCCTATATTCACAGGAACAGTCTGTACCCGGTTATCTTCTGTCAGTTTCCATACAAAAGTTCCTGTCGTAGGGCGATGACACACTGCCAATTGAGGAATAAAAACGGATTCCTTTTCTACTGTTGAATCACCAGGAAGTGTGATTGTTAGCGTACCACTCATACCACCCAATAATTCATTATTCCGATTATCGAGAACAGCTGTTAACAGAAAAGAAAGATTATTGGAGGTAGTACTTTTAGACACTTCTACATCCGTAGTAGTATAAACTTTATCTTTCAATGCATCAAAGCGGAACTTTAACCCGCTACCCGAGGAGACAGCAAGTTGTTTTTGCAGAATAACAGCCATATTTTCAGGGATATAAGCCTCTATTTTCAGACGTGAAAGATCTATGAAACTAACCACAGGTTGCGAAGCACGTACCTCCTGATATCGCTCTATATTCACCGTCTGGATATATCCGTCAAAAGGGGCATACAGACGGGTGTCCTCCCATTCATTAGCTGCCGTTTGGTATACGGCACGGGCTATGACACAATCTGCTTTTGCTTTCTCATAAGTACTGGCTGAGATATTTTCCTTCTCATACAATGCAGCGATTCGCTTATATTCTGCTTCTGCCTGTTGATACACAGCTTCCGCTTTCTCTTTACGTACTTTAAAATCGCGGTCGTCAATAGAAGCTATCACCTCTCCTTTACGGAAAAGCTGACCAGACCTGACATCAAAATTCAATACAGGACCACCTACACGAAAAGAAAGCTCGGTAGACTTAAACGGTTGAGACAGGAAAGTAAATTCTCTGTCCGGTTCACTAACTGCCCGTTCGGCACAAAATACTCTCACTGGCATAGCTTCCTCTTTTTTACTTTTCTGCTCTGTGCTACACGAAGCCAGAAAGGTGACAGTGAGGAAGAGATACATTAACTCCTTCATATTCATTGATTACACATTTTGGGAGTAAACGTACGAGTTAGTTTTCTGAAAGAAAGGAAAAGATTTACCGAAACGGAATATTGGAGACTGAAACGGAAAAATAAAGGACTGAGTTACTTACGCTTCACTTTACCGCCCATCTTATTTATTCTCACGATAACATGGAATATAAAGTAACTCCCCAATACGTTGGACTCAGTGTCCCGTATGGAAGTTGCTGTGATAGTACGTGTCAGTGCGTTCTCTTGTTGCAGAATATCATAAATCTTGAATCGCAGCAACAATTGTTTCCGTTTGAAAAAAGATTTGGAGAGTTGTGCGTTCCACATCAGATAATCATTGCCCTCGTTTTGCCCGTATCCCGAACGCAGATTCCACACAGCATCACTATACACTTCAAAACCCCAGGGAAGATAGCATTGTACATTCATTCCCGCCTGATAGTTGAAGGTTTCTGTACGAATACTTTTCACATTATTGTATGAGTTATTGTAGACAACAGAACCCCGGGCACCAATTTCAATCTGTTTGGTTCGATAAGTGAGATTGAGTCTCTCCCGTGCTGTCAGATGGCGGACAGAACTCTTTTGCGGCTCTTCTTTATTAAGTGTAGTATATCCGTTTTTATTACTAAACCGAAGTTGGGAATACGTACGTACCAACCAATTCTTGTTCTTGAAAGGAGTACTCAGTGAAAAAGAGCCCTGTGCTTCCCAATTGCCGTTCATGTTGACTGGTATAGTAGTACGTCCACCGGTTTCACTATCATAAGTAACCTGATTAGTGACGCTGTTCAGCGTATTCTCAGCGGTAAGTTGCAACACCATATTGCGTTGATACTTCACATTATAAGAATTATAATTAAGATTGAAGGTATTGGTATACGAAGGTTTCAACGAAGGATTACCCATGCGGATATTCAACGGATTGGTTTGGTCAGAAATAGGTTGCAAATCACGGACAGAGGGTTGGCGACTCTTTCCACGATACGTTATTTGCAAACGCGTACGTTTGGAAAACTTATACCGGAAACTAACGGTCGGTGAGAAATTGAGTACACTTCGGGGAAGGCTGTATTTCAATACATCCAATACATAACTATCACTAACGGACTTTTGTGGTTCAAGATCAACCCCTACGTTATAATTATACATTTTCTGTGTAGTGCGGACCGAAAGATTAACGAGATGATTGGAATATTGATTCTCAAAACAGTTACTATTCAGCGTATCCGGATCTTCTGTAAAATCCTCCAACTCCTTATTCCAGTTATAAGCCTTACGATCAGAGTTCGATGTACGATGCTGATAACTATAACGAAGTTGCAGGAAGTGTGCCCAAGGTAACGGTTCTACATATACCAATTGAATACGATAATTATCCCCATCCGTCTTATTATCAATCTTCTGATTCAATATTTTCTCCGTACCGGTTTTAAAATAACGGGTGGTGGCATAATTCAAGCGGTCTGATGTAGAAGCATTTGTACCATAATCCAGTTTCAAAGCAACATTACGCCCTCTGGTATTCAGTTTACGGTTCACCTGCAACATCAATGCCAGACTGTATTGCGAACTCTCCGACCAGTTGGAGGACTCTTTTTCGTTCAGTTCTTCCTCTCCCGACCAACTCTTCTGATAACTGGCTCCTCTACGGTCGGCCGTTGAATAGCGAAACGTAGGACGGAATATAAGATTGGTTACCGTATCTATCTTCCATTCCAGATAAGCATTTCCCGTTACTCCGTCATTTCTGTTTCGGCTACTGCTCGTACTGTTGGTTATAGACTTTTCCGCTTTCATAAAATTATCGGTCAGCGTCTTACTCTCCTCCTCACGATCCATTCCGGAATACTGTACATTTGATCTGAATTTAACATTCCCCCAATCTTTACTGAAGTTAAATCCCAATGAACGGGAAGTCCCCATTCCTGCCCTGCCACGGGTATTTCCTGTAGCATTGGATGACTGTTGCTGAAGTTCCGAAAAGCCCTGATTATTTGTATTGTTCCAATTAGCAATCACTGTGAGCTGGGAGTTCTCACGAATACGGTTCATTGTGTTCGCCACTTCATAACGTTTTTTGCTTCCCATGCCACCAAGAAAATTATCCATCCAGCCCTTCTTCATATCCTTCTTCACAGAGAGATCGAGAATCATCTCTTCTTCACCGTCATCAATTCCTGTAAGACGTGCCAGATCAGACTTCCGCTCGTATGCTTTCAACTTCTCCACCATTTCCACCGGAAGATTCTTCAATGCTGCTTGTGGATCATCCGAAAAGAATTCCTTACCATCCACCAATATCTTTTTCACTTCCTTTCCCTGGATCATCAGCTTACCATCGGCAGTAATCTCTCCTCCCGGCAACTGCTTCACAAGTTCCTCGAGCATAGAACCTTCAGGTGTACGAAAAGCAGAAGAGTTATATACTGTCGTATCATTCTCTGTAACTGCCATCGGAGCCTTGCCCGTAATAACAGTTTCTTCGAGCATAAACCCATCGGGAGCCAGACATATGTCACCGATCTTCCTGTCATTATAATTCAGTGTACGGTCTATTGCCGTATAACCTACATAAGATACATGAATGGATATTTTTACTGCTTTCCGGGCAGTAGCAGAAAGAGAGAAACGACCGTCAGCTCCAGTAGCTCCTCCGGTAATAAACGTACTATCGGGCAATACATAGATCTGAACAGCAGCATAAGGTACCGGTTCGCGGGTCTCTTCGTCAAGAACACGTCCGGTAAACACCACTTTACCGGACTGTGCCTTAATCTTCATTGTTGTGCATGCCAGTTGTAATACACAAAAAATTGAAAGAACCTGAAAGCAACCTATATACCTACTTATATTCAATGGACTTGTATTAGATGTTATTGTTAAATAGTTCCGCCGTTTACAGATTAGAGTTTATAAAGATAACAAGGTTAAAACAGAAGTGTTATTTTTAAGTTTTATTAAAGTTTAGGCTTATATACACAGAACAATTACTCAATTAACAAAGAAGGTACATGCCGATTCGGGGGGGGTAAAGAAAAATAAACAAAAAAAAGAGAGTATCCCGGTTTTATCCGAAATACTCTCTTTAACTCTGAGCGGAAAACGAGACTCGAACTCGCGACCCTAACCTTGGCAAGGTTATGCTCTACCAACTGAGCTATTTCCGCGATTGCGG
>NZ_CATJGZ010000102.1:0-1747 GCF_949740115.1 Bacteroides sp. 41_26 | reverse complement strand
CGTACTCTGTTCCAGTTCTTCGATGCGTTTAAGAAGTTCCTCGTAACCGATTGACATTTGCCGCATGAGGACGAAAGCACGCATGATGGAAATATTCACCTTAACGGCTGTATCACTTCTTAGAACGGATGAAATCATGGCGACCCCCTGCTCGGTAAACACGAAATTTTGATAACGAGAGCCACCCCATCTTGAGGTCACAATTTGTGACCTCAAGTTAGTTTCATCATCTGCTCCTTTCTCTAAGGTTGCTATTTGCGACCTTAAACATTCGGTTTCTTCTTTGGTAAGCTCAAACATAAAATCGTCCGGGAAACGGTCGAGATTACGTTTAACAGCCTGTTTCAAGGCTTTCGTTTCCACTTGGTAAAGTGCTGCAAGGTCGCTATCGAGCATAACCCGGCAACCCCTGATTTCATAAATCTTGCTTTGGATGATTTGTAAGTCCATAATTCTTATATTTTAAGTTGTTAAGTGATAAGTTATCTTTAGGTAACTGGTCACAGATGGTGACCAGTTACTAATCTACTAAATGGCAGCTATCTTTTGGGTATTGATTTTCTGTGCCAGCAGTTCCATATCGTTACTTAGTTTCGTATCTATGACCTTAGCATAGATTTGAGTAGTGCGAATGTCCGTATGTCCCAACATCTTAGATACGCTTTCAATAGGTACGCCATTGGCTAACGTAATGGTCGTGGCAAATGTGTGCCTTGCAAGGTGGAACGTGATATTTTTGTCGATACCACATAGAACGGCAATTTCTTTCAAATAATCATTCATCTTTTGGTTACTGATAACAGGTAACAACTGACCGTTTTTCAGTTTTCCCTCGTATTTGTTCAGGATAGCTTTAGGAATATCCAGTAAGCGGATGTTTGATGTTACTTTTGTCTTGTGACGCTTCTTTATAATCCACAAATTATCATCAAATGCCAACCGTATGTCATTACTGGTTAATTCGCATATATCTACGTATGAAAGTCCCGTATAGCAGCTAAAAATGAATATATCCCGTACCTGTTCCAATCGCTTTGAAGCAAAATCCTTATTGCATATCCTGCTTATCTCGTCTTTGTCAAGATACCCTCTTTCTATATACTCGAATTTCAGTTTATAATTGGCGAACGGGTCGGCTGTTATCAATCCTGTACCTTGTGCAAAGTTTACTACCGTGCGGAAACGTTGGATAAACTTCATAGCCGTATTGGGTGAACAATCGTGGTTCTTTATTATATACAGGTAGAAATTCTCAATAAATACTTTGTTGATTTGGCGTATAGGCAAATCCGATACACGATATTCATCTTTCATGTATTCGGTTAAACGTAACTTTGTCAGTTCGTATCGGCTGTATGTTTTGGGTGTGGCTTCTCCTGCTTCGACCTTTTTTTTGTATTGGTCGTTGTGCTGGGTGAAAAAAGAAATAATGGTATTTGCTTCTTCCTCTTTTCCCAATAGTGCATTTTTCACGCTTTCGGGTGTAACATAGCTATCCCGCATTAATTGATTGTGGAAGTGGGAACGGATATTTGCTTTGATGTCGTCCAGCATGGAATTAAGCCTTTGTATCTCCATTGATTTACCTATGGCTCTGCCGGATTTCCAGTTAGTTTCTAATACTTCTAACTTGGTATTGAATTGGGTCTGTTTGCCGTTGATTGTGATACGGGCATGAATGGGTACTAAACCATTCTTTTTCATCTTGTCTTTTTTCAGGTAAAACAATACGCTGAAAGTACTTTTT
>NZ_CATJGZ010000101.1:0-9573 GCF_949740115.1 Bacteroides sp. 41_26 | reverse complement strand
GTGCTGACGACGTTCGCGAAGGTGTAGCTATTATGTGGAAAGAAGGTGTAGACGTATCTATCACAGGTAACTCTACTAACCCTACTCGTTTCCAACATCCAGTTGCAGGTACATACAAAAAAGAACGCACACTGGCAGGTAAGCCTTACTTCTCAGTAGCTTCAGGTGGTGGTACAGGTCGTACTCTTCACCCGGATAATATGGCTGCCGGTCCTGCTTCTTATGGTATGACAGACACTATGGGTCGTATGCACTCAGATGCTCAGTTCGCTGGTTCATCCTCAGTTCCTGCTCACGTAGAAATGATGGGATTCTTAGGAATTGGTAACAACCCGATGGTAGGTTGTACTGTGGCTTGTGCTGTTGACGTAGCTCAGGCTTTGAGCAAGTAATTATAACGATTACGACATATTAAATCCCTGTAACTGATAAGGTTATGGGGGTTTTCATTTTAAGTTATCTACAATATTCATCCCCTATTCCGATACTCATTTCCTCTTGCTATTCTTCTTATAATTAGCTGTGATCGGATGCTGGAGTTCTATATGCGTGGAGTCTTTTGCATTCAGTGTAAAACAATTTTTCTTTACAACCTTTTGCTAGTACATCAAAGGCAGTCGCCTTGCAACTTCTTACCTTTCAATTTGATTTCTACAATACGTCCAGGCGTTCCATCCAGCCTGTATCCGTAAACAGGCTGGATGTTATAATTAATAGTAATCAGGTCATCTGCCCGGGTATAAGATGCCCCCCCAAAAAAAATATAATATTACTTTTTTCCACATATAATGTAATAGATTAAACTTATCCCACTAACAAATAAAGAACTGCAGGATATAAATCATAAGTATACAACTATTCTATTATTCATTGGGATTATAACAAAATTAATGATCAATAAAATCCACACAATCAATCCATTTCACCGATTTAATACCAAATGTCATTTTATCAAAAAGTATCCGTCATGAAACGCCATGTAATCTTCCCGATAGAATTCGGTTTCCCTTTCTCGGCTTTTGAAATATACCCCTTAGGTTTTCCGTTTCTATCATGTGACACGCTGATTTCTCTCCACGAATACATTCCTTTCTCATAATCAAATGTCTCTCCATCATCGTCATACAAATGATAAGTACCATCCACTTTACCGTAATGACGGATTTCCAAACTTATCTTTTCGCCTGGTTTCGGCGCATGAAGCCTTGGTTCCATCATCGGAATAATTGCACCGTCTTTTACATACACAGGGATACGGTCCAATCCTGGTGCAACAGTAATCGTCTCTCCGTTACCCACGTATGCACCGGTATAAAAATCATACCAATTCCCTGTCGGAAGAACAACTTTACGTTCTGTCTGTCCGGTAAATAACGGAGCAACCAACAAATATTCACCTGCCATATACTGGTCTTTTATCTCTTTGGTCACCGCCTCAAGATACGGATTATTTTCCAAACTTTTCTCTTTCAGTTCAGAGGTTATCATCCCATCCAAAGTAAACCCCGGTTCTAAACTCATCCCCCGAAAAGGAGGTATACCATCAAAATGATACCGGGCAAATTCTGTATACCAATAAGGCATCATCTGCATACGAAGCAGTGCATACTCTTTCACTTGTTCGGCCACTTCCGGAAATGTCCAAGGCTTCGTATCACTATTCCATGCATCGATCATTGCCATCGGTGAAAATACAACTGTTTGAAAACGGCGCAACCATTCTTCCGCAGAATGAGAACTACGTACTTCCGGAGTCCACAACACACCGCAATAACCAGAGTTAATCAATGCTGTTATAAAATCAGAATGGTTATAATAATCATTATACAACACATAAGGGAAAGAATTTGCTCCGGCATTGGATGCACGTACCAATCCATAAGTACGTTTATTATACTTTCTAAAAAGTTCGTTTGTTGTACGTTGTGCCAACACTCCATACGTTTGTCTCATTTGTTCAGCCGAAATTCCCGAAGGAAAGGTTGCTACATCCGGCCAAATCCAACGGTCAAATCCATCCACTTCATCTATTTTATACCCGCTGACTCCTATACCGATATGTTCTTGTATCAGTTTGTCCTGAAACAACCGTTTTGCCTTGTCATTTGCCAAATCCGGCACAATGCCGTTCCATACCGTATGAGAACCGCTAACCGGATACATATCTTTGTATAATTTTGAATCAGGTGAAATATAAGGATTGGTCCATAAATTAACACGGATACCCTTATCCATAAGCCTTTTTACAAAACCAACCGGATCGGGATAACGTACAGAATCCCACTCCAAAGTACACGGATAAGCTTTACTTTGCCAACCAGGTTCCAAACCGATAAAATCAAGCGGATAACCATGACGCTCGAACTCTTCCACTTCATTTTCCACTTGTCTCGATGTATAAAGTGTCGGTGTACGTTGTGTAAATCCCAATCCCCAACGAGGAGGCAAAGTACCGCCACCACATAAAAGGTTATAACGTCTGACCACATCCATGGGGGTAGGACCTGCAAACAAATAAATTTCGGCACCGGGAGCAGGCACCAAAATGGAAACTGCATCCGAATAAGGTTGTGCAGTCCAAGTTTTATCCGTATTACGATCTTTTGCTTTCTCTGCATTGGGGCTGTCTTTTTTAATACCATTCCCTGCATAAACGGTTAAATAACGGGCCGAATTCACCAGAATACCGTATCCTTGACTGGATATGTAAAACGGAACCGGAGCATGTGTTCGACCATTATCTCTGCCACCATAATGATCCACATGTAAATTCAAAATCTTACCCCGTTGATGTATTGTTTGAAAATTAAGTCCGAACCCATATAATTGTTCCTTTGGCTGCAAAGGAATATACAAAGCAGTTTTTCCATCTTGTACGTTCCCTCCTATTTCAAAAGCCAATGCAGGCAGTGTCATTTCCGGTAACCGATTAAAGCCATCCAATTTCGGAGCAACACCTGCCGCTTTCAATAAAGAATAATTTTCAGGAGTTCCCACCACTCCTTTCCATACACCGGGAACCACCTGCTCCCAACTGATTTGTGCAATAAGTTGTATCTCTGTCCCCAAAAGCAGCATAACAACCATCATACACTTCTTCATGATCATACATTTCTTCATGATAACACAAACTTTATTTTTTATTCAACTCAATTAAATAAGACTCATCTTTACGGGTTTTAAAACAAATCTTATCTACTCCTTCAATTCGATATTTTATAATATTTCCTTTAGTATCAGTCACAGTCACTTTCTCAAATCCCGGATAACTTATAACACAAGGATTTCCTTTCCGAGAATTAATACTTATTCTTTTCAATTGTTCTTCTTCCCAAGAGACGGATACCTCAAAATTCCCCCGGGCTACCAAACCGCTATATTTTCCTGATTTCCAAGCTTTCGGTAACGCCGGCAATGGGAAAATAGTTCCATCATGGCTTTGTAACAACATCTCCGCTATACCAGCCGTACTACCCAAATTCGCCTCAATTTGATAAGGAGAGCGCAAAACTGCAATACAGTTGGTCCACAAATTATCCAATACAGACGTTTTCAACAAATCCTGCAATATTTGATGGGCATGATTCCCGTCTTTGAGACGCGCCCATAAATTCAACTTATGGGCCAGTGACCAGCCCGTAAAATTATCACCCCGCAAATCCAATGTTGTCTTAGCAGCTTTCAACCACTCAGGAGTATTACTGTTAATTATCGTACCAGGATATAACCCGATTAGATTAGATATATGACGATGATTCTTTTCCAAGACAATATCATCATAATATTCCTCCTCACGATATTCCTTTATCTGACCGGACTTGCCTACAAGTACCGGATCCAAATACTTAATTTGCTTTTTAAGTTTACTCAAAAGCGGATCTTTATCCTTCAATATTTTGGCTGAAGCCAAAACATCTGCATAGTTTTCATAAATCATCTGCTGATCAAATGCACAACCTAATGAAGGATAAGGCTTTCCGGTAATTTTACTAAACTGTTCGGGAGAAGAAGAAGGATAAGCCAAAACATACCCCAATGTATCACAGACAGTTTTACTAAGAAAACGTGCCATACCCGATAAGGCCGGATATGAAACTTCTTTCAGAATATCGATATCGGAAGTAAATGCATAATAATCCCAAAACAACTTGGAAGTAAGACCACCAGTTCCCGGTCCTGAATGTCCACCCGGTGCTCCGATAAAAAAAGCACCTGCCCCGGCTCCGACAATCCAACCATTCCCTCCTTTTTCCGGCGAATAAGCTTCGGGATGATATTTTTTAATATAAGTTGATGCCACCTGTTCAGCCGTTTCCCGATAAGCCTTATAATAATCAACATAGCTTTCAAACAATTCGGCCAAATTGGTATTAAAGACAGGCCAGTAATTCATCTGTATATTGATATTATGAGTATAATTACCGTTCCAGGGAGCCAGCTCATACTGATTCCATACCCCTTGCAAAGTAGGTGGAAGGGTACCTTTCCGAGAAGTACTGATTAATAAATAACGCCCATACTGAAACAATAACTCTTCCAGATAATTGCTCTGTTTCCCCTTTTTGTAATCAGCCAATAACCGGTCAGTCGTTATCTGCGGCAACTCTTCACCCAAATCAAGGTAAACCCGGTCGAAAAAGGATTTATAATCTGAAAGATGATTTTCTAACAATTCCTTATATCCTTTTTCCTCTGCTTTCCTTAATGTTTTCACAATCTGTTCATGCGGATCTATACCATTAACCAGTTTCTTCGCAGGAGGATTAGAAAAAACAGCATGGTCCAATTGGTAATTCGTTCCTAACGTAAACAAAACAAGTGCCGAATCTGCACGTTCAATACGAATCATTCCATTACCACCATCAGAATCACTGTATGAACTCAGCTTTCCTCCATAGGGAATCACCTTTATGCCTCCTTCATAAATCATACGTAAATACTCTGTTTCCCCACGCAAAGTTATTCCGTTTCCTTCCGCACAAACCTTCCCACTACGCCCGTTATTACTAAAACGGGTTTGTGTCGGCCCGCTCAAATAACCTATAGTTACAGAATCGGTACGCTGAAGCGCTCCAAAAGGTACCAAATAAGGTATCTGGGCACGGACATTAAAAGTCAGTTTTCCCGGTTGATCCGCAGTCAACCTAATAGCCAACACATTATCCGGATAGCTCGCAAAATATTCACGCTCATAAGTAACTCCATCATGTTCATAACTTACCCTGCAAATTCCGTCATTGAGTGTCAAACTCCGTTCGTACCGGGAATATGTGGTATGAAAAAAGTCCAGATACAAATCAGCAAAAGCCGTCTGTGTCTCTACTCCCCACAACCCCTTTATATGCAAGGTCTTATCAGTTATCTGTATTCTTTCAGTATCCATACGCCCAAAGATGGATGCTCCCATATACCCATTTCCGATAGGTAAAGAGGAGTTCTCCCAATCAAGGTCAATAGGACGGTCACTTTCATTCGGACGAAAAACCGCCCCATTGTTCGGGGCCGGTGAATCATACCATAGTTTATAAATCTTTCGATGAAAATCAACCGACCGGTCTCCAGCCATTGCCAAAACCGGCAGTAAACAAAATAAAACGACTATTAAAATTCTTACTTTCATACTTTACTTGAAACTAATTTCTAATTCTATTTTCGCAATACCACATCAAAACCGGCTGCATTCCGACAACTAAAACGTAATACAGTCTGTTTCTTATCAGCAGAAACAAGCTTGCAATAAGGTGTTTCAGTTACTTTCCACTGCCCTTTCAACGTAATGGTAACAGAAATTTCAGCACTTTCATTATTAATCCAAGGACGGGAGTAAATACTGCGTTCGATACGTTTTCCCTGTTCGTCGTATATATCGTCTGAAGGACCGCGATATAGTGCCAAGTCCGGTTGGCATACGGTAAGTATTGCTTCTTTTTTATTTTCACGCAACATAACGAGACAGGAAGTATCGACCTTTTGTACAAGGCCTTTCGGAAGTACATCCGGAGCTTCAAACAAGATATAAGAAGTAGTATTACTCTTCAGATCACGTACGATATGGGCATTACGGTCTTTCTGCAATACCTTATAAGATGGTTTTTTAATAAATGCTTCCATTACCGCCTGGTCGGTTTGAGGAAGAACGGTATATTCATAGGATGCTCCCTTAGGGGCTTTACCATGGTCTACTGTCAATGTAACCCAGTCACCGGAGTTTTCTTTACCAGTATTCTGCATACGGGAATATTGTGGGAAATTTTTCTCGAATTTGGTGGCTACGGGCGTATAATAACCTGTTCCGACAGGGTCTATCCAATACTTTTCATTTCCTTCATAGGCTTTCCAGAAATTACGGTCGGTATCATTCTTTACGGCAAGCTGGAAGATGGTGGTTTCCGTCGGATAATCATTGTTGGTATTTTCGATATCCGAACCGAGACACACGATTATGCCGTCGAAAAAATGGTAAGATTTACGGGCACGATGGGAACCGTTGTACTTGTCATGTTCGTGAAGTTTCATGCCGAAATTCCCGTTCATCCCTTCCTGTGACAGACCACCGGCAAAAGCCTCGTCCGAGTACAGCATTTCTTCATATCCTGAGAATACGTCTACGTTGAGAACATTGGCTTCCAATTGGTCTACAGGAAGATGAATCGCTGTAGTTCCGGGAATACGTCCCCAATCAAAGCCCTCTTCCTGCCAATCGCCACTGGTAGAGGATACTTCTTCTCCTTGGGGAGCTGTCATGATTTGCAGGCTACCATGCCCTAAGTAACGTCCGAAAAGATTTGCTCCCAGATATTGTTCGGCTGCCCATAAATAACGGGAGTGCCCACGGGCTACAGCCGACCAATTGTTCCGACGTTGCACTGATACACATGCATACCCCATTGCTTTGTTACCTTCGGGATCTTGCTCCGGGGTAAATCCTTTAGCAGACAATAAGTTTGTGAACTGCTTTTCTTGTTTACTACATTCGTAGGGCTTTTCTATCAGACGTAAATAAGCTCCGGCCATATCGGCATCTATTTCCTGTTTACGGTCGGGAGAACCCGCAAGCGCCATAATAGCATAATGTTCAGGAATCAATTCCCCTTTCCCGTTCGGATGGCGTCCGGACATGGAAAGAGGGAAGCTACGTTTGTTACAGTAGAAACGCATGGTAAGAAGTACTTCTTTAACAGTCTGATGGGCCAGTTCGGAAATGGCGAATCCAGTACGACTTAACAGATAAATCATATCGATAGCTCCGGTTAATCCGCCTGTGGCATAAGCCGGATAATTATTGCAGTGATGGAAAGCGCTCCCATCCACCTTAAAACCACCGGATAATCCATTTGATGGCCGACAAGCATAATCCATCCAACGTGAAAATGACTTCAGATATTGAACCTTTTCGGGAGTATCATTCATAATCAATATACTTGCCAAACGACCGGTAATCTGTGTATTGAGCACGTCAATATTGATACCATTGCCAACCGGTTTAGGAAATACATCATTCGTAATGGCATACCATTGAAGCATTTTCATAGCCTCGTCCAGACGTTGGTTCTCATGCAGCACCTCCTTCATCAGGAAACATGCAGTATATAAATTCCGCATCGAATACCCGTAATGATGAATATTCCCCCAACAACTGCCATAGTTTATCCCTTGATCTATAGCATGATCATACATTGCCAGAAATTTATCTTTCATCTCTGTTTTAATCAAACTGTCAGGAGCATTATTATAAGCAACCGCAACCCGTTTCATCCAATTAAAATAATCTTTTATCGCAACACCCAATTCACTTGCTTTTTGAGAAGCATCTTTTCCTGTTAAATTAAACAATCTCTCGAAAGCCTGAATAGCATTAAAAAACAAAGGTACTCCATGAATACATCCGTCCACATATTCAATTCCATATTCCTGATATTTTTTTCGGATAGCCGTTATCTCTTGTTCCGATAAATCCTGAGGTTCATATATCTTCTTTCGAAAACGGCTTTCAATCTCTTTAAAATCTTGTTTATCCGTTGCCGTAACGGGACGGAGTACAATATCCGGCCGTAATTTTGATTTATTATACAGAACCATCCAATGATTCATGGTTTTCTTGTTGACAAAAGGAACCTGTACATCCGGTGTCTGATGGCGAGGATCGACTTTTGCTGCAGTAATCAAATGGTCGATATATAGTTCACCCTTCATATCAGGGGCCGTTATACGGATTTCATTCATACCTTCTTCCGGTGTACCTTGCATATCGCGCTCATAAGCTACCCACGCAGCTCTCCATCCGGTGAAATTAATATAAAAAGGGAAAGAAGTGCAGACCTTCCCATCTTTCAAAAACTCAAACCGGACAGTCTTATCTACCGCATGTTCATTATACACCCATACAATAAAAGTAGATAAATATAAATCCTCTCCCTTGGGATCTTTTTTCTCAAAACAGAGATTTTTTTTGAAAGATAAACTTCCATTGGGTTTAAACTCCCAACGTAATGATTGCTTTCCGTCTTTATTGTGCTTAGTAGAAATAGAGAAAGTGGATTGTCGGCTTTCAATACAATCAGACACAGTATGTTCTTCAAAAGAAAACAGTCTCTCATGTTTGAGAATCTGTGCCGAAGCCATAAATGACATCCCCCACAAGAAAAAGATAAGCACTTGAATATATTTATTGATTATTTTCATAATCTGCTACATATTAATTTTATTCGTTTTATACAATAAGTTCACTGCCGAACATTTAATCCTGACAACAATATTTCTACTCTATTTACTACATATTACCGTTGAAGGTTTCCCTCCGAGTTCACCCTGAGGAACAGAAATATTAATAATGCGCCCATTAAAATACAGCGTAATTTCATTCAAGTCAGTATTCATACAAGCATCGGTCACTGTTATAATAAAGTTATCCGATTCTTCCTTTATCAATACCGCACAAGGCGCAGAAACGGTCAAAGACACATTATCAGCTTCCAGTCCCCGGTGTCCCGGATAAAATATACTTTCAATAATCTTCCCATCAACAGAACATGCCGCTTGTACCAATGTATCGTTCCGTAATACACGGAAAGGGAGTTTGTCTTCCGGCTGTCCTTTACCGGCATAAACAACATATCCATAAGTATCATTCACCGGAGTCTGTCCGTGATCTACCCACGCATGCAATATATCTATCCGCTTCGGAAGCCCTTTCTTTTTCTCATTATTATTATTCATCTGTTCCCATCTGGCTTTTATACTTTCACAAGTGACAAACGCTTTCTGCGTAAACTCCGGTAAAATACGGTAAGCAAACTGCCCTTCCTGTATTATCCACGTATTTCCATTCAGAGAGTTACTCCCCTTACCAAGCTTCTTCTTTATTCCATTCTCAAGAAGATAAACTGCCGACAGATGACTGGTCTGATCAATGGTAGTCCGTATATTCCCCTCCAGTTCCGGTTTATCATTGGTCACTCCCGCTCCAAGGGCCAAAAAATAGTCTCCAAACATAAAATATCCTTTATAAGCTTTGAAGTCGTACAATATAGCATTTTGGATTTCCCTGTTTCCCCGATCATTCACCCCATCTTT
>NZ_CATJGZ010000100.1:0-43703 GCF_949740115.1 Bacteroides sp. 41_26 | reverse complement strand
AAAACAAATCTTCGGTCGGGGAACGCCCAGCGGCAAGGGGCGGGACCACCCGTCCCGACGAGCGTTGGTTTTCAGTGTTTACAAACATAGTAACTATTTCTGTTTTAATCAGTTATTCTATTTTGTCGGGCAACAAATCTTCCTGTACATTCGTCATACTCCCCCATAAGCTATACCGTGCTTCTGGATTCATAGCTTCAAGCTGATGCAGTATTCCTTTCATATCGCTACGGCTTGACTGAGATTCATAAGGGCAATTTTTCACTTGCTTCTGGTAGGCGTGTAAAGCAGCCAGTTCTATTAAATCAGCCTCATGTACCAGGCACATCGGGCGTATAATTGTCATATCAAACTTCTTCATCACCAATCGTGGAGGCATCGTACTAAAAGCTCCCTGATAAGTAAGGTTCATCAACAATGTTTCCAGAATATCATCCATGTGGTGCCCTAAAGCTATCTTATTGCATCCCTGCTCTTTGGCAACCGTAAAAAGGGCTTTTCGCCTGTTCCAGGAACAAAGGAAACAAGGAGATTTACGGGTATCGGTAGAAGGATCGAACGAAGTTTCATATACCACCAAAGGTACTCCAAATGTTTCGGCATGTGCCCGCAAATATTCCAGATTACTCTGGTAAGGAATATTCTTCATCACGACGTGCACCGCTACCACCGAAAAGCGGGGTTTGAAGATACGTGCCCGCCTTCCCAACAGTTCGATCAAGGCCAGCGAATCTTTTCCTCCCGACAAACCGATAAGAATTTTATCGCCCTCCTCTATCAGGTTATATTGCACTACACCTTTATTAAACCGGCGCTCAATGCGGCGCAAAATTTGCTCTTCTTCTGTAAACTTTGTCATATCTTCAAAAATTGGCTGCAAAAGTAAGTGAAAAGAATGATTTAAAGAAGAATTAACATAATAGAATAACTTAAAAAAGGAATATTCGCGATTAATTTGTATTTTTGAACTTCTGAATAACAAGCCAAGACCCTATATGAAGAAAAAGCATATTTTATTCTTTCTTTTCTGTCTGATTCTCACAGGTATATCTGCACAGACGCTGGAGCAGGCAAAGACAATGTTTAATAAAGGACAATACGATCAAGCCAAACCTGTCTTTGAAAAATACGTCAAATCTCAAGCTGCCAATGGTAATTATAACCTATGGTACGGTGTCTGTTGTCTGAAAACCGGAGAACCGGACAAGGCGTTGAAATATCTGGAACTGGCAGTAAAAAAACGCGTTCCTACCGGCCAGCTTTATTTGGCCGAGAATTACAATGACCTGTATCGCTTTGATGAAGCTATTAAAAACTATGAAGCTTACATAGAAGATCTTACTAAGAAAAAAAGACCGACTGAAGAAGCTGAAAAATTATTGGAAAAAGCAAAATCCAACCTTCGCATGCTGAAAGGTGTGGAAGAAGTATGCGTGATTGACAGCTTTGTTGTAGATAAAGCGAACTTTCTTGATGCATATAAAATCAGCGAAGAATCGGGTAAACTGTTTTCATACAACAGCTTTTTCAAAACAGAGGGAGAACATCCGGGGACTGTTTACGAAACAGAACTCGCAAATAAAATATACTACGGCGAAAAAGATAAAAAAGGACTGCTCAATATTCTATCAAAGAATAAATTACTGAACGAATGGAGTAAAGGTATGGAGTTGCCGGGAAGTATTAATGCTTCAGGCAATACAAACTATCCATACGTACTGACAGACGGAGTAACGATCTACTATGCTTCGGACGGAGAAGGATCTATGGGTGGATATGACATTTTCGTGACGCGCTATAACACAAATACGGATACCTATCTTAGCCCCGAAAATGTAGGCATGCCTTTCAATTCGCCTTATAATGACTATATGTACGTCATCGACGAATACAACAACCTGGGATGGTTTGCCTCAGACCGTTATCAGCCGGATGGTAAGGTGTGTGTGTATGTATTCATCCCGAACGAATCAAAACAGGTGTACAATTATGAAGCAATGGACCCGAAACAAATCATAGCTCTGGCCCAACTTAAATCATTAAAAACAACCTGGAAAGACAAACAAGAGGTAAGCAATGCCAGAAAAAGACTGGAAGCTGCCATTAATCATAAGCCACAAGAACAATTTGTGGCCGACTTTGAATTCATCATTGATGATAACACAACGTATTATCACCTGGACGATTTCAAATCTCCACAGGCAAAAGAACAGTTTAAGAAATACCAGCAGAAGGAAAAAGACTATCGCCAGCAGGAAAGCAAACTGGACAGTCAGCGTCAGTGGTATGCACGTGCCAATAAAGAAGAAAAAACAAAAATGGCTCCATCTATCCTTGATCTTGAAAAACGGGTAGAACAAATGATCCGCGAACTGGACAAGGAGGCTATCGACATACGCAATACAGAAAAACAAAATCTAAAATAACAAAACTATGGATGTACTGATAATCGTTGTACTCATTATTGCCGCAGTAATACTTTTTCTGGTAGAACTGTTTGTTATCCCGGGAATTAGCGTGGCAGGCTTCGGAGCACTGGGTTGCATCATTTATGCCAATTATTATGCTTTCGCCTATATGGGTACGGGTGCAGGTTTTATCACTTTGGTGGTATCAGGAATCGCATGCATCGGTTCTCTCGTATGGTTTATGCGATCAAAAACGCTGGACAAACTGGCTTTAAAAAAAGACATCACATCCAAAGTAGACCGAAGTGCCGCCAATAAAGTAAAAGTAGGTGACACAGGAATTACCACTACCCGACTGGCACAAATTGGTTATGCAGATATCGACGGTAACATCATAGAAGTAAAATCGATGGACGGGCTACTGGATGAAAAGACACCGATAGTAGTTAACCGAATCACAGACGGAACTATTTTTGTAGAAAAACAGAAATCATAATATTCACTTAATTCAAAACTCATTATGAACGTCGAACCAATGTATCTGACTATCTTACTGATAGCGGGAGGTATTATTCTCCTGGTTCTTTTCTTTCATTACGTACCATTCTTCCTTTGGCTGTCAGCCAAGGTTTCGGGAGTAAACATCTCGCTGGTACAACTTTTCTTGATGCGCATCCGTAATGTTCCGCCGTATATTATTGTACCGGGCATGATTGAAGCCCACAAAGCCGGCCTGAGTAATATTACCCGTGACGAACTTGAAGCCCATTATCTGGCCGGAGGACATGTAGAGAGAGTAGTTCATGCGTTGGTTTCCGCTTCTAAAGCAAACATCGAACTCACCTTCCAGATGGCCACGGCTATCGACCTTGCCGGACGTGATGTGTTTGAGGCTGTTCAAATGTCTGTTAATCCGAAAGTAATCGATACACCTCCTGTTACGGCTGTAGCAAAAGACGGTATCCAGCTCATAGCCAAAGCACGTGTAACCGTACGTGCCAGCATTAAGCAGCTTGTGGGTGGTGCAGGTGAAGATACAATCCTGGCCCGCGTAGGTGAAGGTATCGTTTCGTCTATCGGTTCTTCGGAAAACCACAAGTCGGTACTCGAAAATCCGGATTCTATCTCCAAATTAGTACTTCGTAAAGGTCTGGATGCAGGAACAGCTTTTGAAATCCTGTCAATTGATATTGCCGATATTGATATAGGTAAAAACATCGGTGCAGCTCTACAGATAGATCAGGCAAATGCAGATAAAAACATTGCGCAGGCAAAAGCAGAAGAACGCCGTGCGATGGCCGTAGCTACCGAACAGGAAATGAAAGCAAAAGCAGAAGAGGCACGTGCCAATGTGATTCAGGCCGAAGCGGAAGTTCCGAAGGCAATGGCAGAGGCTTTCCGTAGCGGAAACCTCGGTATTATGGATTACTATAAAATGAAAAATATCCAGGCTGATACATCCATGCGGGACAACATAGCAAAACCAATGGGTGGAAACAGTAATAAACCACTGAGCGATTAGCCTGCTCACAATAATGTACACGGAGTTCCATAGAGTTTCACTTTTAATAAACACTTTGTGGAACTCTGTGTTATTTTATTAAGAACTTGTTTATAACTAAATCTTTGAACAGCATGAAAAAGTATTTTCCTTCCTCAGAGTTGATAATCAACGAAGACGGTTCAGTATTCCATCTTCATGTAAAACCCGAACAACTGGCAGACAAAGTAATACTTGTTGGAGATCCCGGGCGAGTAGCACTCGTAGCTTCTCACTTCGACAAAAAAGAATTTGAAGTGGAAAGCCGCGAGTTTAAAACCATCACCGGAACTTATAAAGGTAAACGTATTACCGTTGTTTCCACCGGTATTGGTTGCGACAATATTGATATTGTAATGAATGAACTGGACGCATTGGCAAACATCGACTTTCAGACCCGTGAAGAAAAAGAACATCTCCGCTCACTGGAACTGGTACGTATCGGTACTTGTGGGGGCTTGCAACCCAATACTCCGGTTGGCACCTTTGTTTGTTCACAAAAATCAATTGGTTTTGATGGCCTGCTCAACTTCTACGACGGTAGAAATGCAGTCTGTGATCTCGCTTTTGAACGCGCCTTCCTGAACCATATGGGATGGTCGGGCAATATGTGTGCACCTGCCCCTTATGTGATTGATGCAAATGCGGAACTGATTGACCGTATTGCTAAAGAAGACATGGTACGTGGTGTTACAATCGCTGCCGGTGGCTTCTTCGGCCCTCAGGGACGTGAACTGCGGGTTCCTTTGGCTGATCCTAATCAAAATGATAAAATTGAAAAGTTTGAATACAATGGTTTCAAAATAACCAATTTCGAAATGGAAAGCTCTGCGCTTGCCGGATTATCCAGATTAATGGGACACAGAGCGATGACCGTTTGCATGGTAATTGCCAACCGCCTTATTAAAGAAGCGAATACGGGATATAAAAACACCATTGATACACTGATAAAAACCGTTCTTGACAGAATCTAATGAATTTATCATTTGCCGCCATCGACTTTGAGACAGCTACAGGCTATATGGAAAGTGCCTGTTCGGTAGGCATTGTCACCGTTACAGACGGAGTGATTACAGATGAGTATTATAGTCTGATCCAACCGCCCGAAAACGTATATTGGCGATCAAATATCCTTGTACATGGCATCACTCCGGATATGACCGAATCATTACCGGGGTTTCATGCCATTTATCCTGAAGTACGGAAACGGTTACAAGGTAAAACAGTTGTTGCTCACAATGAACAATTTGACCGCAATGTGTTGAAACGTACCATGCGTATGTACCAGCTTGATTATGATGAGTTATTACTGCCCGAACGTTGGGAATGTACTCTGCGTATCTATCGCTCTTTAGGCTATAAACCTGCCAATCTGAGTGCTTGCTGTCAACGGCAAAACATTGATCTCACCCATCACGAAGCCCTCTCTGATGCCCGGGCATGTGCCAGACTCTATCTAAACTTTCTGGAAAGCCATCGTCCGGTCAATACCCTATGGTAAAACGTTCCTGATGATGTGCCGGTTTCTCTAACTCGTCAATCATAGCTGCTGCATAATCCTGCACCGAAATATGACTATTACCCACTACATCTACAACCATATCATCTTTGCCTAAACGATATCTGCCTGTACGTACGCCTGGCGCCATATCAGCAGCCGGTGAGAAGAATACCCAATCTATTTCTTTTTCTTTTTTCAGGAAATTAAGATAAAAATCGCTCAAAGCTTTGACTCCCGGCAATAACTTCTCAGGAACTTCACCAGAATCGACCAGACGGAGACCCGGAGCAATAAACAACGAACCAGCACCACCTACCATCAGAAAACGGTTCACGCCTGATTTTTTTACTCCATCAATTATTGTCAGATAAACTTTAATTGTTTCATCATATATATTGGGATTATCCCATCCGGGATTAAAGGCACTGATCACAGCATCGGCTCCCTTACAGACTTCATAAACCTCATCGAGAGAAGAAACATCTGCTTTCTTGACTACTAAATGTTCATTCTCGATTTTTATCTTGTCCGGATTACGAACTACGGCCGTCACATGAAAATCACGATTCAAAGCTTCATTAAGGATAGCCGAACCTACAAAACCACTGGCCCCTATCAATACTATCTTCTTCATATTACAAATTATTTGAGTGTTCAATTTATTATTTTATCAATAGTATAACACGTTACATTTCAAATTGTTGTAATATAAAAAAGTAATCAGAGGTACTTTTCGATCGTACTTTTCAGCTGTTCTATTGAATAAGGTTTGGAGACAACCTCATTGCACCCCGCAGCAAGCGCCTGCTTCTGTTCTATATAGAAAGCATTTGCCGTCACGGCTATGATCGGAATATCAGCAGATACCGCACGGATTTTCTCTGTGGCTTTAATACCATTCATCACCGGCATACGAATATCCATCAGTATCAGATCTGGTTTCTCATGCAAGAAACGGTTCACAGCCTCTTCACCATTTGTCACCCACGAAAGAGTATAATCTTTCTTTAGCAAAGCATTGATCTGCATAAAGTTGGTTTCTACATCTTCTGCTACCAATATCCGCTTCCGTCCCTCCTGATAATCAGATTCAGTAATGGTTAAGTCTACCTGCTGGTAAGGTAAATACATAGCAAAGGTACTCCCCTCGCCTACTTCGGATTCTACATTTATTTTCCCGCCAAGACGCTCTACAAGACTCTGACAGATGGATAACCCCAACCCAGTACCTTGTACAAAATCATTCAGTTTCTCAAAACGGGTAAATATCAGGGGAAGTTTCTCTTTGGGAATTCCACATCCGGTATCACTGACAAACAGTTTCAGCCAATCTTTCTCCACACACATTCCGATTGTAATACATCCCTGCCTGGTGTTCTTAATGGCATTCGACAGAAAATTAAATAATATCTGAGTAACCCGGTTACGATCGGTTGTAATCCATATTTTCTCTTGCGGACGTGTAACTCTTAACTCAATTTCATCGCTGATTTTTAACCGGTGTACTTTCTCAACTTCATCAATCAGTGAAGTCATCTCCACCAGTTGAAAATGTATCTCTGATTTGCCGGACTCAATACGTGATAAATCGAGGATATCATTGATCAATTGGAGCAACACATTGCTATTTTTCCG
This sequence comes from Bacteroides sp. 41_26, assembly GCF_949740115.1. Taxonomy (NCBI): domain Bacteria; kingdom Pseudomonadati; phylum Bacteroidota; class Bacteroidia; order Bacteroidales; family Bacteroidaceae; genus Bacteroides; species Bacteroides sp. 41_26. The sequence goes on along the minus strand of NZ_CATJGZ010000100.1, from coordinate 36,619 downwards.
AATGATACCAATGTATTCTTCTTTTTCCTCCTGAGCTTCTGTCAAAGCTATAATTTCGGCAAAGCCAACAATAGCATTCAAGGGAGTACGGATCTCATGACTCATATTAGCCAAGAAAACAGATTTCATACGATCTGCCTCTTCCGCTTTTCTTTTGGCTTCAATCAGTTCCTGGGCATGTTGCACCCGCTCTCCGATATCATGAATTAAAGCCAAGACTTTATTATCTTCAAATGGGGCGATACGAGCTTGGAAATAATGCCTGCCATCTTCAGCATCCAGCGGATACTCAATCTCTTTTAACCGCCCTTCTTTCAGGCACTCGTGTATATTACGAATAAATAAGTCACTTACTTCCGGATTGTAAATAGAACGTCCGTCAGCTCCTTTCAACACCTCTACCGGATGAAGTAACACAGTATCGGATGCCATCAGCACATCAGTGATGAAAAAGTTATCATCAAAAATAAATATAAACTCCGGCAAAGCTTCAATCACTTTCCGGTTTCTTGCTTCCAGACGTCTTATGTGCTGCTCTTTTTCACATTGCGAAGTAACATTGATAGTATAGGCTATTATCTTTTCCGGATATCCATCTTTATCTTTCTGATAAGAAAGGAAGTGGTCTTCCAGCCAAATAACTTGCCCTTTATTACCGATACAACGTACCCGTATCTGGGACGTTTTTGTTTCAGAATCGAGCATGCGGGAGAAAGCATTCCGGTAAGGAACAATGTCCTCCGGATAGGCATACCGATAGAAATCATCAATATCTTTAAAAATGATACCTGCCTCTTTTAATCCTAATATACGAAAGTAGTCATCTGTAAAACTACATTCACCTGTTGCAATATCATATTCCCACAGTGCAATTTGGTGTGCAGACAAAACAGAGGTCATTTTTTGAAATTTGTCTCTTAGTTTTTCAATATATTCTTCTTTGAAAAAAGAATCAGCTTCAGCTATCATAAAAGTACATTTTGTTTTGTTGTATGGATAGCAAAGATAAGAATAATAAAGAATAACTTGCATTAAAAGTTATTCCTTTTTTCTACAGAAAATCCTATCTTTGCCTTTCAAAATGAAAAAATAATGAATCAAGACACCATTTGTGCTATAGCCACCGCCCAAGGAGGAGCTATCGGAAGTATCCGCGTCTCTGGTCCCGATGCCATAACTATTACTGAACGTATTTTCACTCCAGCTAAAGTAGGGAAGCAACTATCTGATAAAAAGCCATATACATTAACTTTCGGACATATATACAATGAGAAAGAGATTGTGGATGAAGTACTTGTCAGCTTGTTTCGTGCCCCCCACTCCTATACTGGGGAGGACAGTACTGAAATTACGTGTCATGGCTCTACCTATATTCTTCAGCAGGTGATGCAACTGCTTATCAAAAACGGCTGTCGTATGGCTCAACCCGGAGAATATACACAAAGAGCTTTTTTGAACGGCAAGATGGACCTCAGCCAGGCAGAAGCTGTGGCAGACCTGATTGCTTCAACCTCTGCTGCTACCCACCGTTTAGCCATGAGCCAGATGCGTGGCGGCTTTAGTAAAGAATTAGCTGACCTCCGTGGAAAACTTCTCGACTTCACATCTATGATCGAACTCGAGCTGGATTTCAGTGAAGAAGATGTGGAGTTTGCAGACCGTTCCGCATTACGCCATTTAGCAGATGGGATAGAACAGGTTATCACTCGCCTGGTTCATTCGTTCAGTGTAGGAAATGCTATAAAAAATGGTGTTCCGGTAGCTATTATAGGTGAAACCAATGCAGGAAAATCGACCCTATTGAATGTTCTGTTGAATGAAGATAAAGCCATCGTCAGTGATATTCACGGCACAACCCGTGATGTCATTGAAGATACTGTAAACATAGGTGGCATCACTTTCCGCTTTATAGATACTGCCGGAATTCGTGAGACTAATGATACTATCGAGAGTTTGGGTATTGAACGTACCTTCCAGAAACTGGATCAGGCCGAAATTGTGCTTTGGATGATTGATGCAACAGACGCGAAATCACAAATGGAAGAGCTTTCAGGTAAAATTCTCCCACGTTGCCAAAATAAACATCTGATCGTAGTATTTAATAAATCTGACCTGATCAGAGAAGAACAAAAGAAAGATATAATTTCTCTTCTATCAAGTTTCTCCAAAGAAGACGTGAGTTCAATCTTTATTTCTGCAAGACAACGATCAGGTACTGACGAATTACAACAAACACTGATCGAAGCCGCCCACCTCCCAACGATCACACAAAATGATGTAATCGTCACAAATGTTCGCCATTATGAGGCTCTATCCCGTGCACTGGATGCCATACACCGAGTACAAAACGGATTGGATGCGAATATTTCCGGAGATTTTTTAGCACAGGATATACGAGAATGTATCTTCCACCTGTCGGATATAGCAGGAGAGGTAACAAACGATATGGTACTTCAAAATATATTTCAGCATTTTTGCATCGGGAAGTAATTGGTGATTACCAACGATTAGCATAGATTACTATTGACTAATAAGGCGTTGAAATTCAACGCCTTTCTTTTTGCTCGTATCTGCGATAGTGATCGTTGCTACTTGTTTTTCAGCTCATTTTTGTACCGTATTTGGGTCTCGGAGGTTTGCAACCGAAAACTGATTGGAAAGGTGATAGAGAAACTTTACGCCATTTTACACGGTTTTACGGGATTTTACGGAAATAACAGAGAACTAATACGAATTAAAAATGAGTAGTAACATTGACATCAAAAAGATTTGTAACTGGTGCAGTGCAGAATTTATCGCCCATAAGACTACGACTACATGCTGTTCGCACAGGTGTGTAAATGCATTGTACAAAAAGAAAAAGCGAGATGAAGTAATCAAGGCAAACAATCAGTTTACAGAGAAAATCATACTCGAAAAGCCCATTGAAAAGATAAAGGACAAACCGTTTATCACAATCACAGAAGCTGCCGTTTATTTAGGAGTCACCCGTCCTACTTTATACAGCTATCTAAAAAATGGTGAGTTGAAAGCTACTCGATTGGGATGTAAATATTTACTGCGAAAAAACGATATTGACGAGCTATTCAACCGTCCGACAGAATTTCGTATCCAATCAAAGGAACGTGCTCCTATCACCGAGTTCTACACTACAGCCGAAGTCAAAGAGAAATACAATGTAGTCGATTCATGGATCTTTGTTGTTGCCAAGAAGCACAACATTGCTCGAACCTTTAATCGTGGCAAACCTATTGGAGCAAAAAACACATTGATTACTATTTCTCGAAGAAAGCTACTGCTAATCCGGAAGAATGAATATGTCTTTTGCAGGCACAGAATTTCCGGTTGAGATATTTCCATCCAAGATTCAACAAATTATACATGAGGTATATGAGTGTCAAAGTTATCCTATTGATTATACGGCCGCTTCTATCCTGACCGCCATTGCAGCAGGAATAGGCAATACCCACCTTATCCAAATGAAACAAGGTTGGGTAGAAAGTACCATTCTGTTTGTAGCATTGATCGGCCGGCCAGGTGCAAACAAAAGCCATCCCCCTCAGCTTTGCCATGAAGCCCTTTATTAACTTCGACTATCAGCAAAATCTGGAATTTGGGAAACTGTATGCTAAGTATGAGCAAGATATATCTATGAGTAAAAAAGAACGTCAGGATGCCGGCGCTGAGGAATCTCCACAAGAACCAATCCGTAAACGCTTTCTGGTTTCGGACATTACACCCGAAGGGTTGAGTTATATCCATGCACAGAATAAACGTGGGCTTTGCCTCTGGTCGGACGAACTTTCGGCATGGTTTAAAAACTTCAACCCTTATAATAATGGTTCGAAAGAACAGTTCTGGCTGTCGATATTCAGTGCTAAGACTGTTATTTCCGATAGAAAGAATGCTAAAAGCTCCATTTTCATCACCCGCCCATTCATTCCGGTGATCGGCACCATCCAGAAAAAGATTCTCAGCGATTTAGCTCATGGCGACCGTTCAAGCAACGGATTACCGTATCCTATTCATCATGCCCGCCATTCAGCAAAAAGCCCGATGGAACGAGAAAGATATTTCTCCCGATTTGGAATCCCAATGGCATACACTACTAAATGGTCTTATCAACATTGAGTGCTCATTTAATGAGAACAATGAGATTCAACCTTTAATCGTAACCTTTAGCGAAGAGGCTCGCAGACTATTGTATAAATGGCAGCATAACCACACAGACCTATGCGATAATCTCAGCAATGAAATGCTTTTAGGAATATATTGTAAACTGGAAATCTATATCATTCGCTTTTGCTTGGTGATACAGATAATCCGTTGGCTCTACGGAGAATGCGGCAAAGATCAGGTAGACACGGAAACCGTTCAACGAGCGATTCTGCTAACTGAATATTTCAAACAAACTGCTACCAGAGTACAAAACCTAATGAACGAAACGGCTCTTACGGTTCAACAGCAATCCATTCTATTTCAACTCCCGGAACTTTTCACCACTGCGCAAGGCATAGAAGTAGTAGCCTGTCAAGGGATGAAAGAACGGGCTTTCAAAGAATTTCGAAGCCTTCATTCCATAGAGTTGAAATCTTCAAAGGTGGTCATTGCATTGGTCTCGCTCACTGTTGCATTGCTCAGCTCGGTATGCTACAACCTCTATCAGTTCTCAGCAAACAGCCGTTTGAGTGATAATGATATTAAGTTCCGCTACATCAAAATATTTGGTGAAATCACCAGCGAAAACCTGCTGAAACTCGAAACCATCTTTGAGTACAAGCGTGAGAAACAGAAGCAACACTCCATACGTCGGATGGTTGAAGAGCATGAACAACGTGTAGAACAGCGAGCCCGAGAACTTGAACAAGCCCGGCTCAAGGAGACACAAGCCGAACAACTGCGACAGGAAGCAGATAAAATTAAACAAAAGAAGTAGTTAGTCAATAAGTTGAAAAGATGGAGAAAATAAAAAGTCTTCATCTTTTCGCTATTATATAGCGGGATATTTCATATCTTTATAGCCAAATAAAAGAAAACATCAATATTTAATTGATATGAATCGAATAAAAGAAGTCCTCGAAGAAAAGGGCATCAAGCAAACATGGCTTGCGGAAAAGATTGGCAAAAGTTTTAGTCAAACGAATGCTTATGTCTGTAATCGCCGTCAACCTAGCTTGGAGGTATTGTTTCAGATAGCAGAACTATTAAACGTAAATCCCAAAGACTTGTTAGCAGAACATGATAAGTCATCTAACGAATAATATAATATGGCAACGACAATCAGTTATCAAGATATAGAAAAAAGGCTCACATCATTCAAAGAATCTTTTCCTATTGAAGAAATACCTTATATCTTATTAAAAGCCTTTGGCACTACAGATGCATATATCAAAAGATACAAAGATGGTAAAGGTATTATTTCCGGTTTCAATGGTGTATTGATTAAAGGTTTGCTTGCATACCGTCAAGTGGCGACAGAAGCTCTTATTTCCGAACTGGAGATCATGAAAAATGATCCGGTTGTGCTACGTGCAAAACCACGCTTATTGATTACCTCCGATGGAAGCTCTATTCAGGCTTATGATCCTAAGGAAAAAGAGTCGTACGACAATAAACTAAAAGCTCTATGGCTGGACTTTCAATTCTTTTATCCATTGGCAGGAGTAGAACGTTACCGAGGTGTTGACGAGAATCCGGCCGATGTAAAAGCTGCCGAGAAGATGGCCAAGCTTCATGATGAAATTCGCCGATACAATGAATTCTCATCAGGCGACGATTTACACGATCTGAATATCTTTATGACTCGCTTGCTTTTCTGCTTCTTTGCTGAAGATACCGGAATATTCGAAGAGAATCTGTTTACTGCTTCCATCAGTCGCTATACCCAAGAAGACGGCTCCGATCTTTCTGAATATTTGAGTGCTTGTTTCAATATAATGGATAAGGATTTGAGAGTAGGGGTTCCTTCTGTTATCACCCAATTTCCTTATGTCAATGGAGGATTATTTCATAAACAAATATCTATTCCCAAGATGGGATATAGAGCCCGAAAGCTGATCCTTGAATGCGGTGGACTGAACTGGAAAGATATTAATCCGGATATTTTCGGTTCTATGATTCAGGCTGTAGTCTCCCCCAGTCAACGAGGTTCGTTGGGAATGCACTATACAAGTGTCCCCAACATCATGAAAGTTATCCAGCCGTTGTTTCTTGACGATCTTTACGAGGAGTTTACAAAGGTTAAAGACAGTGTAAAAGGTTTGCGCCAACTACTAGTTCGCATCTCTAAGATGAAATTCTTTGACCCTGCCTGCGGAAGTGGTAATTTCTTAATCATCGCTTATAAAGAGTTACGTAAACTTGAAATCTTAATCTGGAAACAAATATCATCCCTAAAAGGACAATACGAAATTCCCTTTGTCAACATCCAGTTAAATCAATTTTATGGAATAGAGATTGACGATTTTGCTCACGAAGTGGCCATGCTTTCTCTTTGGCTGGCAGAGCACCAAATGAACTGTATGTTTACACGTGAATTTACAAATGTGCAGATTCCAGCACTTCCTTTGCGCACAAATGGGAATATTGTTCAAGGGAATGCTTGCCGGGTGGATTGGAATGAGGTTTGCCCACATACAGGGGATGAAGAGGTATTTGTCTTTGGAAACCCACCTTATTTAGGTAGTAGTATGCAGAGCTCAGAGCAAAAAGGGGATAAAGAGTATGTCCTTGGAAATTTGAATAGTTACAAAGACCTAGACTACATTGCTTGCTGGTTCTATTTAGGTGCTGTATATATACATAAGACAACTGCTAAATATGCTTTTGTAAGTACAAACAGCATATGTCAGGGTGAACAAGTTGCTATGTTATGGAAGCCTATTTTGGGCTTAAACTTAGAAATCAACTTTGCTTATACTTCATTTAAATGGGATAATAATGCTAAAGGAAAAGCTCAAGTCATAGTTATTATTGTGGGAGTTACATCTATATCAACCTCAAAGAAACTCCTATTCAACAATGAACAATGTAGATTTGTGAAGAATATTAATTGCTATTTGTTGGAAGGGAATAATACTATTGTTGTAAAAAGAAGCTCAAATCCATCAATATCAATACAATCCGTATCTGGAAACAAAGCAACTGATGACGGAAAACTAATATTGAATGTTGATGAAAAAAATGAATTGATCAAAAAATACGGGAATACTGTCAGTAAATATATTTATCAATTCACTGGTTCAAAAGAATTTATTCGTGGAGAATTAAGATATTGCTTGATGATTTCAAATGAAGAATTCAAAGAAGCTGATAAAATCCCTGAATTACACAACCGTTTTGAACATATAAGGAGTTTTAGACTAAAAAGTACAGAAAATGCAACCCGAATAACTTCAGAAAGACCTTATAGTTTCTTTTTTTCCTCGTACAGGAAAGAAAAGTCAATTATAATTCCAGCCACATCATCAGAAAATAGAGCATATATTCCGATGGGGATATTGAATTCCAATGTTGTTGTCTCAAATTCTGCAAATGTTGTTTATGGTGCTACATTATGGCTTTTTGGCATTCTCACCAGCAAAATGCACATGGCTTGGGTTAAAACCGTTGGAGGAAGACTAAAAACAGATTACCGCTATTCTGCTCAACTTTGCTACAACACCTTCCCTTTCCCCAAAATATCCAAAGAGAAAGAAAAGCAAATCGAATCTGCCGCAGAGGAAGTCCTTTTATGCCGTGAAGACTATCCTGATAAAACGTTAGCAGATCTTTATGATCCGGATAAAATGCCGGACAATCTTCGCCAAGCACATCATGCGTTAGACTTGATTGTAGAGAGTTGCTATCAAGACAAACCATTCGAGAATGATGAAGAACGATTGGAGTGCCTGTTCAAGTTATATGAGAAAATGACTAAAAAAGAAAAATAGATTATGAAAGCCGAAAATATAGTAGACATTACATACGAACAAACCGGACAATCCACCAATACCAATAAACTGGGTATGCGTGAGATGCAAGATAAAGTATATGAATGCAAAGACAAGCAATACTTACTTGTCAAAGCACCACCCGCATCCGGTAAAAGTCGAGCTATGATGTTTGTTGCACTCTATAAAATGCAATATCAAGGCATTCAAAAGGCCATTGTATCAGTACCTGAAAAAACCATTGGCGGCTCCTTTAAAAATACAAATTTAAAAGAGTTTGGCTTCTTTGCCGATTGGACTGTCGCACCTTATTATAATTTATGTGGCGGAGACGATGAAAGCAATAAAGTGGGACGGTTCAAAGAGTTTCTCCAAGACAAAGCGGCCAAAACACTTGTGTGTACACACTCTACACTACGCTATGCTTTCAAGGATTTGGACGACGAATGTTTCAATGATACATTAATTGGTATCGATGAATTCCATCATACTTCAGCAGACGCTGACAGCGGATTGGGAGACATCGTACGCCGACTCATAGTCAATACCAATGCTCACATACTAGCCATGACTGGTTCGTATTTTCGCGGAGATGGAGTTCCAGTGCTACGTGCAGAAGATGAAGCGAGATTTCACCCGGTAACCTACAACTACTATCAGCAACTGAATGGCTATCAATATCTAAAGAATCTGGCTATTGGATATAAATTCTATCAAGGCAACTATTTAGATGCCATATCAGAAGTGCTAGATACTACCAAGAAAACTATTATTCACATTCCTTCAGTCAATTCGCGTGCAGCTACTGGACTAGGCAAGCATACAGAAGTAGATGAAATCATACAAAAGATTGGTACTGTTAGATATACAGACTATAATACCACGATTAAATATGTTGTTACTCCAGATGGCAGAGAATTAAAAATAGCAAACCTCGTAGAGGAAACTACCTCTGAACGTGAAACACTTCAACGTTATCTCCGTAACATAAAAAAGAAAGAAGATGTAGATATTATCATAGCACTTGGAACAGCAAAGGAAGGATTCGACTGGAAATGGTGTGAACATTGCCTCACGATTGGAGTTCGAGGGTCATTGACAGAAATTGTGCAGATTATAGGTCGATGTACCCGCGACTGTGAAGGAAAAGAGACTGCTCAATTTACAAATCTGATTGCAATGCCCAATGCTAAACAAGAAGATGTAACCGTAGCTGTCAATGATTTACTAAAAGCAATAACGGCTTCACTTCTGATGGAACAAGTAATGGCACCATCTTGGAAGTTTAGGACAGCCAAAGAGGCAAAAGAAGGGGCAGAAGGCGGCGAGGGTGATAAACGTACACTTATTGTAGAAGGATTGAAACCGTTATCCTCAGAAAAAACAAAAACGATAGTCGCCGAACAATTAGACGACTTGAAAGCAACTATCCTACAAGATGATATGATTGTAAAAGCAATGGCATCTGATACCTACGCAGAAACTATCAACAAAGTACTTATTCCTAAAATTATCAAGGAGAAATATCCGGATTTAACAGCTGATGAAGTAGAAGAAGTTCGTCAACGCACTATCTTAGACACCATCGTAAAAGGGAACAACGTAGAGGTACAACCAGACGGACAACGCCTGTTACGACTGACCAATAAGTTTATCAACATTGATAAATTGTCTATCAATATTATTGATACAATCAATCCTTTCCAAAGAGCCTATGAAATTCTTTCGAAACAGGTGAATGCCAGAATGCTGAAAGTGATTCAAAATACGATTGCTGAACAAAAATACGACATGAGCATTGAAGAGGCTATCCTTCTTTTCAAAGGTCCATTGAAGCAATATGTAGTTGCCAACAATGGGCAACTTCCTGATATCAATCATCCTAATCTGAAAGTACAAAGGCTGGCACAAGCCTATCTAAAGATTAAGAATCAGAAAATCAGAAAAGAAATGGGATTGGAATACGATCCAAAGAGTAATTAATTTATAAATAAAAGAGTGTCCCATGGAATATCCCAAAGAGCTTGAAGAATTATTTAATGATCCTCTCTTGGCAGATGTCAGACCTGCTCCTAAGCCACTGACAGCAGATGACCGTTTGGCTGAGAAACTCTTGTGCATTAATGAGTATATAAAGCGAACAGGGCATTGGCCCTTGCCTGAAGGAGGTTTTGAAGAAAAGAAACTTTGTCGAAGTCTGGAGGCCATACAGAATCATCCTTCAGTGTCTTCATTAAAGGAATATGATGAATTCAACTTGTTAAATATAGAGTAGCTTATGGAAATAGATGACATCAATAAAGAATTGGAGGAGCTATTTAAAGACCCCATATTAAAGATAACAGATGAGGAGAAAGCCCTTTTTACTTTTCCGGAAGTCCTAAAGGCAAAGAAAGAGCGTAAAGAAGCTGATTATGTAGCTCAGCGGGTTATTTGTGAAAATTTTGCTGATTATGAATCTGGATTTAAGCAAATCCATAAAGATCTACGTGAAGGCAAACGAATGCTGAAAAGATATACAGGCGAATCTGCTATTCAAGCCGGACATTATTATGTATTAAACGGGGTAGTGGTTTATCTGGATCAGCTGATAAAAATGAGAAAAGAGAACAGAACAGGCGGACACCTTGATGGACGGACGCGCCTTATATATGAAAACGGAACTGAATCTGATATAAAATTCAGAACCTTAGGGAAGAGCATACAAATAGATGGATTCATTATTACAGAGAGTACAGATACTGATGAAGCTGCTTTAGAAGTACGTTTCAATAATATAGAAAGTTCTGATATTCCGGATGGATATATATATGTACTATCTTCCTTATCTACTGATTCACAAATACAAGGAAAAAAAGACTTATATAAAATCGGTTTCTCAACAACAACAGTTGAAGAACGGATAAAGAATTGTGAATATGAGCCAACTTATCTAATGGATAAAGTGAAAATAGTTTCGGTATGGAAAACCTTTAATATGAAGACAAACGTATTCGAAAACATTATCCATCAGTTTTTTAAATCCGTACAATTCAAAATTAAGGTTAGAGATATATCGGGGAACGAAACTATACCTCAAGAATGGTTCGTTGTGCCATTAGGGATTATTGAACGAGTGGTAGAAATGATTATTGATGGTTCCGTTGTTGACTATAGATATAATCCAACCATGCAAGTACTCGAAAAAGTTGAAAAAGAAAAAAGAACAGCAAGTGAAAAAGTAGATACAACTGGCTGGTCTATCCTAACACTGCGAATCAAACAGATTTATTTTGACTTGATCCTAAAAGGAGAAAAAACGGTTGAATACAGAGATATGAAACAAAGCCAAATAGGCAAATACACATGGGTAGAACAAGATACAGGCACTAGATATTTACGCAAGTTTGATGCATTGCGTCTATTTGTTGGAAATACAGCCGGCGGAGGAGACAGAATGTTGGTCGAAGTTATAGATACTCAATATAATCCGGATTCCAGACAGGTGGAGTATTTGCTGGGGAAGGTTTTGGAAGTTGATATCAAATCCAACTCAAATAAATAAAACACCTAATTCTAAAAATAGAAAATACTAAGTGGTTATGGCTGAAAAATATAACGCATCCAATATAGCATTAGAGCAAATCCTGAACTTCATTAAGTCCGGTGAAATTGCTATCCCTGAAATTCAACGCCCTTTTGTCTGGAAACCTCGACAGGTACGCGATTTGATAGACTCATTATATACAGGCTATCCAACCGGATATCTTATTATCTCTCAAAGTCCCAATATGAAATTGAAGGACGGCACTCTTTCTGAGGGAAAAAAGATAATGATAGATGGACAGCAACGGGTAACTGCACTGATGACTGCCATTATGGGAATGGAAGTTATCAATGCCAACTTCGAGAGGAAAAGAATAAAAATAGCATTTAATCCTCTGGCTAATCCTGAAAACGAGGAAGAAATATTCAAAGTACAAGATAATGCCATTTTGAGAGATAAACGCTGGATTGCAGATATTGCAGAAGTTTTTAAACCGACTTTTGATCTATGGCAGTTCGTAAATCAATATTGTACTGCAAATACTGAGATTAGAGGAAGCGAACTGAATAAAATTCTCATGCAATTAATGGATATCAAGAACCGTCAAATAGGTGTAATTACATTAAACAGAGAGCTCACCATTGACGAAGTTACAGAGATCTTCATTCGCATCAACAGCCAAGGGGCAAAACTGAACCAAGCAGACTTTGCCATGTCAAAGATTGCAGCCAATACGAACTATGGTGGCAACGTACTAAGAAAAGCTATCGACTATTTCTCTCATCTAGCTATTCAGCCTGATTGGTATGGTGATATGTGTAAAGATACAGAATTTATGGCGACTCCATTTGCTAACAAATTAAAGTGGCTGAAAGATGATCGTGAAGATATATTTGATCCTGATTATAATGACATCCTTCGAATAGCTTTCATGTATAAGTTCAATCGTGCCAAAATGAAGGACTTGGTAAGTTTGTTAGGAGGACGCTATTTCGAGACACGTGAATACAAAGAAGAAATTGCAGAAGCTTCATTCCAAAAACTCACAGAAGGGGTTATGGATTTCATGAACGAGTATGCCTTTTCGAACTTTGTATTAACAATTAAGTCAGCCGGATTTATCAGTAATAAATTGATAAACTCACAAATGACACTTGATTTCGCCTATACACTTTATCTCTTACTCCATGCTGATCCTAATATTGACAATGCAAAAATTAAGCACTACGTTGCTAAATGGTATGTCATGACAACTTTAACCAGCAGATATATCACCTCTCCTGAGAGTGTTATGGATACAGATATCCGTAGAATTAAAGAAAGAGGGTTTGTAGCATACTTCGAGGAAGTTGAAGCCGCTAACTTATCTGAAACATTTTGGAATGTAGGATTAGTCCAAAACCTAGAAACATCTGCTATCAACAGCCCATATTTTAATACGTATCTAGCTGCACAAATTTATAATGGAGACAATGCTCTATTTACAAATGGAGGTAAGGTTAGTGACTTGATTACCGTTATTGGGGATGTTCATCACATATTCCCCAAAAAGTATCTGATTAGAAATGGCTGGACGGATAAATCGAAATACAATCAAATAGCAAACTACACCTACCTTGATACACAAGTTAATAAAGCGGTATCCGATGATGCACCCAGTATTTATTTCCGCAAAGCATTCGAACAATGTGAAACCAAACAACTAATTTATGGCAATATTGTGGACTTAGATGTGCTTCGTAAGAATTTGCGAGAAAATTGTATCCCGGAAGATATAGTGGAGATGGAGAAATCAAACTATGACGCTTTTTTGAATGAGCGACGTAAATTAATGGCGCAGAAGATAAAAGTGTACTATTATAGTTTATAAAAGAGACTATATGCAGTTCATACACAATATAACAAAACGATAATGATTCATGACTAGAGAACAGAAAATATTATCCTTGTTGGCTCAGTTTAAAGAACTGGGTATAGACCAGCAGATAGATTATAACAAGTTCTATCTATACTCTCTTATTACTCATTCAACAGCCATTGAGGGTTCAACTGTCACTGAAATTGAGAATCAACTGCTGTTTGATGAAGGCATCAGTGCCAAAGGTCGCTCGATGACTGAGCAGCTCATGAACTTAGACTTGAAAGCGGCATACGAACAATCGATCGTCTTTGCAAAGAGCCATAGCGATATTTCTGTTAATATGCTGAAAAAGCTATCTTCTATCGTTCTGAAGAATACAGGCACAATATACAATACTCCATTGGGTGAATTTTCGTCTGCGAATGGAGATCTACGTTTACTGAATGTCACAGCTGGCACCGGAGGACGTTCTTATATGAATTATTCTAAGGTACCGGCAAAACTGGCAGAACTTTGCGAAAGTATCAATCAAAGGCGAAAAACTCTTTCAAAGGCAAATGTTATTGAATGCTACAAACTAAGCTTCGATGCTCACTTCCATTTAGTAACTATCCACCCTTGGGCTGATGGAAACGGTAGAATGTGTCGATTGCTGATGAATCAGTTGCAGTTTGAATACGGGATTATCCCTTCCAATATCAACAAAGACCGTAAAGCCAAATACATAGAGACTCTTATCGCTACTCGTGAAAACGAGGATATAGAGCTATTTCGCAACTTTATGTTTGATGAGCATATCCGTAACTTAGAACAGGTAATCCATAATTATCAAGCTTCCATAGAAGATGAAGGTTTAGAACCTCGCGTTGATGTCGGTATAAATGTCGGTATAAATGTCGGTATAAACGAACAACGTACATTAGAACTTATCCGAATTAATAATCGGATAACTGCAAAAGAGGTTGCCGAATCGCTCTCGGTATCCTTACGACAGGGTGAGCGTATTATGGCAACATTAAAAGAGAAAGGTTTAATTATGCGTGTCGGCTCTAATAAATCGGGGCGTTGGGAAGTTATTGGTTAATATATAAAATCGTCGATATGAATCAAGATAATATTACGGATCGAGTAAGCCTGATTATATCCGAGTTGACAGATTATGCTGAAAACCGAATAGATGTATTATTGAATTCCAACATCATTCAGCCTTATATCGGCAGCGATGATATTCGATTGATTATCATAGGGCAGGATCCAACGGTGAAAAATATCAATAGTAGAAAAAAAATAGAGACAACTCTAAATCTTGATAAAAAGAATGCTCTTGCCTCATACATAAGTCGCATTTGTAATGGACTTGGGTTATCTCTATCCAATGTTTATGCAACAAATCTTTTTAAGTATTTCTATACAAACCCTCCTGCATCTACAATGAATGTGTTATATAATCATATACAACCCAATCTGGAATTGTTACGTGAAGAATTGAATGCCTATCCTTCATGTCCCATAATAACATTAGGAGAGCCTTTATTAAAGCTATTAACAAATAAGGATGAGAGACTGATAAATTATTTAGTTAAACACTATGCTGGAAAGTACACCCGAATGATAGTTGGCACAGGTGATGTAGCAAGTACAGTTGGCTTCTACAAAAGTTGTGGCTATGAATATTCACATCGAATAGAAAACTTCTTCACAGACAACTACGATTATCAGATACTTGAAGATGGGGTGTTGCTGAAAGATATGATATACTTGAAACAAGAACTATGATTAGGATAAATCTATAAGAAGATTAATATTAGACAATAGCAATATGACAAATAATCCAAAAAATAGGGTTAGAATACCTCAGATTAATAAAATCAGAGCTGAGTTACAAAAAGAAATAGGATCAAAATGCCCTTTTTGTGACAATACTGACGTAGGACATTTTGAGATTCACCACATTGATGAGAATCCATCTAACAACGACAATGGCAATTTAATTTTACTTTGTCCTATATGTCATTCTAAGATAACTAAAAGCGATATTTCCCAAGCAGAGGTATTCAAAAAAAAGATAGAACTCATAACAGGAGGGCTTAGTACACCTAAAAATACACTTCAAGTAAACGGAGATGTAAAACACAGTATTATTGGTAATAATAATATTGTAAAGGTATCTACTCCAAAGAAAACTGTAAAACAGAAGTATCCTGAAGGTTGTATTGGTTTCGATGTGGCAAAGGCTAACTACGTAAGTCATCTAATTAATCGTTATCATGAATATAAAGAATGGGAGGTTGGAAAAGAAAACATGAAATATGGAGTATTTCCAGCTTCACTCAAGAAACACTTCAAGATAGGAGCCACTAGGACAATTTACAATCTGCCGATTGAGTCATTTGATGAGCTAATTTTATTAATTCAGAAGAGAATAAACGGAACAACTCTGGCAAAGACAAAAGGAAAAGGTCATAAAAACTACAGTTCTTTCGACGAATATGTAGCATTGCTAAATAAAACAAACCAATAATTCACTATATTTACCCTTACAAACCATTTGTACCCAAGTGCGGTAAAGAGCAGTAAATCAGTCTTCTGAAATTAATTGCTACGATTGTACAAATAGGGGCTAAAAAATGCGATACAATATGCTGCGTCGGAAATAGGTAGTGATTACCAACAATTAGTATATAGACTACTATTGATTATATGACAGCTAAGAAACCGACTACATTATCACATATTCCTTGTTATGACAGCAGAGAATAAAATAAAGTATTTTGAGAATCGAGAAGATTGGCGAATATGGCTTGCTGAAAATTTTGAAACTGCCAATGAAATATGGTTTGTATTTCCCAGTAAATCTTCAGGCAAAAAAAGTGTTACATACAATGATGCTGTTGAAGAAGCCCTTTGTTTCGAGTGGATTGACAGTACAATAAAGTCGCTTGACAAAGAGCATAAAATTCAGCATTTCACGCCTCGAAATCCTAAAAGTACATACTCACAAGCCAACAAAGAGAGACTCAGGTGGTTGATGGAAAACAGGATGATACATCCCAAATTTGAGGATAAGATACGAAAGGCATTATCCGAACCATTTATATTTCCCAATGATATAATGGACAAGCTGAGAGAAGATAAAGGATTATGGCAAAATTATCAACGCTTTTCCGATGCATACAAACGTATCCGTATTGCATACATTGAAGCCGCAAGAAAACGACCGGAAGAATTTGAAAGGCGATTACACAACTTCATCGACAAGACGAAAGATAATAAAAGAATCACAGGCTTCGGAGGAATTGATAAATACTATTAAATCCAAACAAAATATCAGCATAGAAATTAGATCAGTGGTCATAAAAATACGATCACTTTATATGTGGTCACATTTTTGTAATGTAACCTATTAGTATATAGCAATAATCACTACCAATGAGTTATTCGACAGCTATATTCAGGTGACTAATTTCACCGTAAAATAATCTATTCCCCTCTTATAAGAAAGGCAATCAGCAAAGTATAGCTATTTGATTACTATCCTATTTGCAATAGTAATAATTTGTATCATCAGCAAATAATCAGAGATAACTTTGGAATGTACTAATCTCAAAATTGTGGAGCACGAAGCTGCCAGAAAGCTACAGCAGCCGCAGCGGCTACATTGAGCGAATCAACACCACGCGCCATGGGGATACGAACTACGTAGTCAGCCTCAGCAATCGTTTCACTCGAAAGCCCCTCCCCTTCGTTACCCATCACGATAGCCAATTTGGATTCACTCATCAAAGCAGGGTTATCAATGGAGATAGAGTTATCCGTGAGCGCCATAGCAGCCGTACGGAAACCCCATTTTCCCAAGTCACTGAGAGGACCATCCATCCAAGTCCATGGTACAAAGAAGACGGCTCCCATAGACACCCTGACCACACGGCGGTTCAACGGGTCGCAGGAATTACGCGTTAATAATACAGCATCAATTCCAAGAGCGGCCGCCGAACGGAAGATAACACCAATGTTAGCTGCATCAACAACACTGTCAATTACAACAATACGCCGGGCTTCCCGGCATACCTCTTCCATGCTACGTGGAGCAGGGCGGCGCATGGCACAGAGAACACCACGTGTCAGGACATAACCGGTCAGCGTAGCAAGCAATTCTCTGCTACCGGTATAGACAGGCACATTATCACAACGCTCAATAATTTCAGCAGCATCACCGACAATATGTTTGTGTTCACACAAAATGGCTAAAGGTTCATAGCCGGTATCCAAAGCTCGCTTGATAACCTTCGGACTTTCAACTATAAAAATCCCCTTATCAGGCTCGGTACGATTGCGTAACTGAGTTTCAGTAAGAGTGCTGAATACCTCAACTCCCGGATGAGATAAAGATGATATTTCGATAACAGGCATACTATTGCTTATAATTTTGAATTAAACATGCAATCGCTTCATTCACAAAACGATTCATTTATAAATGGCTACCTTAATAACTCCGTCCAACTTATTTTCAAATATACGATAGGCTTCCTCAATCTCCTTCAACGGAAATCTGTGCGTAATAAGAGGGGTTGTATCTATCTTACCTTCCTCAATCAGATTAAGAATCTCGGCACAGTCGCAGCCATCCACTCCACCTGTTTTAATAATCAAGTTCTTGCCATATATATCGGGCAAAGGAAGAAGTTGAGGTTTATCATAAAGAGCTACGATAGTGACAATGGCATTGGGACGGGCACACTCCCACGCCAAGCGGAAAGTATCTTCACTACCAGCCACCTCTAATACAACATCAGCCCCACCATGGTCACTGTTTTGAATCACAAAGTCCTTGCAGTTTTCAGATTCCACCACCAATACATCAGGGTAATGTTCACGTACGAACCGGATTCTTTCCGGAGACTTTTCGCAGACAATAATACGCCGCGGCTTCTTCAACATCACACACAATAACGTACAGATTCCGGTAGGACCGGCGCCAATGATAAGAACAGTATCATCCCCGGAAATCTCCGAAATACGGGTTGCCCAAAAACCTGTTGCAAGCACATCGCCAACAAACAAGGCCTGCTCGTCACTGACTGTATCAGGAATACGGTTCAGCCCCTGGTCTGCATAAGGAATTCTGACATATTCTGCCTGACCGCCGTCAATGCGGCAACCTAAAGCCCAACCACCATTGGAGTCGGTGCAATTGTTAACATATCCCCGCTTGCAAAAGAAGCATTCTCCGCAGAAAGTCTCGACATTCACAGTTACTCTATCTCCGGGCTTGACTAAAGTGACATCAGTTCCCACCTCTTCTACGACACCCACCATCTCGTGCCCAATTGTTGTCCCGGGGATGGCACGCGGCACACTACCATGTTTGATATGGAGGTCACTGGTACAAATACTGCCAAGAGTCACTCGTATGATTGCATCCCGTGAATTTATTATTTCCGGTTTTGGCTTCTCCCGCAATTCAAATTTTCCATGTTCAACGTATGTGTAGGTAAGCATAATATCCTTTTCATTAATTAATTGTTCCATTCCATTGCAAAGATAGTGATTTCACAGTAAAACACCGACCTTATATCACAGTCAATAACATCAAATAGATCACTCACTTTCAACTATCATACCACCACTATTTCCAATCAGATAACATTTAGTAAAAGATTACAATCTCACCGAATATGATTCTATATCCATCATCATACAACCAAGGAAGATGAACCGGAAAGAAACTATATCCGGCAATTATAGCGATACAAATAGGATGCAACGAAACAAAAGTAAGCAGCCTCAGCTATTTAGTTAAAATTTGCCCAAAGTTTCCTTCGCAATGATAAAAGAACAAAGCGTTTATTGGACTACTATTGGAAATCCTCCTCTTTTCTGTATATTTACGCCCTTATTTTTAGTTCTCAAAATGAGCAAAACTATTCAAAACCTACTAAACAATAAAACCGATGCAGAAAATAAACGCAGTAATCACAGGAGTCGGAGGATATGTGCCTGATTATATCTTAACTAATGATGAAATTTCTAAGATGGTAGATACTACCGACGAATGGATTATGGGACGTATTGGTATAAAAGAAAGGCATATATTAAGAGAAGAAGGACTTGGAACTTCATATATGGCTCGCAAAGCTGCAAAACAATTGATGCAACGTACCCAATCTCACCCGGATGATATTGATCTGGTGATTGTGGCCACTACCACTCCTGATTATCGTTTACCTTCAACCGCCTCCATATTATGTGATAAACTGGAATTAAAAAATGCTTTTGCCTTTGATGTACAGGCTGTTTGCAGCGGATTCCTTTATGCATTGGAAACCGGAGCGAATTTTATACGTTCAGGAATATACAAAAAGGTTATTATAGTAGGAGCTGATAAAATGTCGTCGATAGTAGATTATACGGATCGTGCAACCTGCCCGATCTTTGCCGACGGTGCAGCCGCCTTTATGCTTGAGCCAACCACTGAGGAGCTGGGTGTTATAGATTCTGTTTTGAGAACAGATGGCAAAGGGTTGCCTTTTCTACATATTAAAGCAGGTGGGTCCGTATGTGCCTCCTCCTACTATACGCTGGATAACCATATGCATTATATCTATCAGGAAGGACGTACGGTATTCAAATATGCCGTAGCAAATATGTCGGATGCCTGTGAAGCTATTATTACAAGAAACAACCTGAATAAAGGTGAAATCGATTGGGTGATCCCACATCAAGCCAATCAGCGCATAATAAATGCTGTTACACAACGCCTGGATATGCCGGAAGAGAAAGTTATGGTAAATATAGAACGCTACGGTAATACAAGTGCCGCTACACTTCCTCTTTGCATATGGGATTATGAAAATAAACTCAAAAAAGGTGATAATCTGATTTTTACAGCATTCGGAGCAGGCTTTGCCTGGGGAGCCATTTATGTTAAGTGGGGATATGACGGCGAAAAGAGATAATCTAACGTTATTTAAGGCCGTCTCTAACTGATCAAAAATGAACTAAACTCACCACAGAGTTTCATAGAATTCACAAAGTACTATTTATCTGATGAAACGCGGATTAACACAAATGAACGCAGATTAAAAGACTGTAGTTCTTTATCTTTGGTTTGTTTCCCTTTGCGAAAATCTGCGTTCATCTGCGTTTCGATAAAAATTTAAAACTCTGTATTACTTTGTGGTGAAATCATTCAATATTTCTCTTTACGTTCAAACTCACCTTCTTCGGTATAATATTTCCATGTACCTTTGGGTTGATTATTTGCATATTTCCCCCGGAATTTCAGCTTACCATTTTCATAATATTCACGGTAACGCCCATGCCGTTTTCCTTCCTTGACTTCCGCTTCACTTTTCAATGCACCGTCGGGATAAAATTCCCGCAAGATATTTCCTTCAAACTTCTCGACATAAAAACGTTTTAGTTCGCTCATCTGTTCTTTCTCAGTGTCAGCATCTTCATTCATTTCTTCATCTTCTTCATCGGTGACAACTGCAACAACTTCTTCGGGTTGATACGGTTTATAATCCATCACATATTGCAAAGAGGCCGATTGGCTATTCCCTACAATCTGCATAGACCAGCAAGGAAACGAAAACAAAACATCTTTATTAGCCTGTATCTCATTCCACGTAGTAGCATTCATCATCGGTTTCAACTGAGAATAGAATTTATGCATATCCGTATATAGGAAAATGGTAGAATTTGAACTCAAATACGAAAACGCATTTCTAAATCCCGGATTATTTTTCAGTAGATTCTTTTGTTCGTAATCCTCTACAAAGGAGAGCAAAGATGAAGCCTTGTTACTGAAAACAACATAATCATCTACATACGTATAATATGGCTTTTCAAATTTATCAAATAATCCTCCAAAGAACAATCGGAAGAAACCTTTCATTTCCACATAGTTAATTTCAAAATCCTTATAATTAACCGTTTTAATCTTAACCGGAGTACGTCGCTTAATCTTCTTTTCAATAAACTCCATGTTCTTACGGGCATCTTTCATGTTTTTAGCCCTGATAGCCAAAATTAATTCCGGTTCGTGCCCCAGCAAGCCTGGCTCGGATTGGGTAATGGCAAACTCTCCGGACATCCAACTCAGAAAATTCTCTTCCAAAGAGATACCAAATAATCCTTCGATCTTTTTACGGGAGCTTTCATAAGAACTATACAGCTGCTTATCATGGAGAGAAAGGGCGTTTTCTAACTCCTTGACAAAGGTTACAGGGTTATTGAAACCAATATTAGTATAAAGAGCCGTTCGCCCAGACAGAATCTCATGCGCTTTCATTTTGTGCTTTCCCGAATTCAGTAAAGCAGTTACATAAGGATCGGCTGTGTCTTTCCGGAATGTATACCCTTTTACCTCCATCCGGTCTTTATCCGTATTAAAAAAGAGTCCTGCAAAATTCATAGAGTTACTGAACATATCAACATACTCATTTTTGGCTCCCAGATAAATATTCATAAATTGTGGCAGATGTGCATAGTTTACAAAAACTCGGATAAGTCCTTTACCGGAAACCAGCTTTTCTGCTTCAATAAAAGCATGATCGAGTCCTATTTTAGGTTTACTACGTGAGTCAATGGCCGATTCAACAAGTCCGGACGTATAAGAAGCCACAAAATGATTATCTACAAAAGCACAATAAAAAATATCACGTGTATCCGGATCACGCATTTCGAGAATGTTAATGCCACTATATTGCCGGTTAGTAACCGTATTACCCGTCATTGCCAGCACCGTTTCAATCTGATCCTTTAATAAATCCATCTTAGATGCTTTCTGCATATCCAATATGATCAGAAAATCCCAGTCGGTTGCACGAACTTTATGGAGTGAAATAAGCATATCCCGTTTACCCACAAGTGACAGCAATACTTTGTTACTTTTAACTATTGAATCAAGCATTTCGACACTCTTTGTGACCTCTTCAAAAGATTTTGCTTTCTTCAGACATTTCCATGTTTCGCTTCCGCTGAATTTTTCCCAGTCGTTTACCGGAGCTGATGATTGAATGATAAACGCAGCGTCCTCCGGAACAAGATAGATTTGCTGAATATTATGATCGGGCGAGACAAATAGATGGACTATAGAATATACAATATATACTACCAATGCCAATCCTACCGTAACTAAAGTTCTTTTTACGATTTTTTGCGTGCTCTTTTTCTTTTCGGGTTCAGAATATTGTTCTTGCTGCCCGTTGTCCAATTCATTCATCATTAATATATTATTGACTTGATTGGACAAAACTACTAAAAAAAGACGAAAGATGAAATTATAGATACAGAAATACCGGGAAAACAATGTACATTTCAAAATTTTCCCGATATTTGCATTACATGAGTTCAGTGACTCAAAGATTGCGAAAGTATATAAAGTATATTTGGAATATTACTTTAATAAAGACTATTTATGATCGCAGACCTTACTTATATCGACAGTGAAACCATCTTCAGAAGGCATAAATTTGCCTTTTCTTTTAAGAAATTCTATCAATTCGTCAATATTCATATCGTCAGCAGAACAAGCGTAAAAATGTTGGTCTTTGCCAAACTTATTAATAATGGCTTCTTTTAAAGTGATTTCCGAATAACTGTTGCCTTCCATCATATGGAGGACTTCATGAGCATGTAACTGTTCCATAACTAATTTATTTTTGGGCAAAGATAACAGGATACACAGTTTAAAAGTAGTAACCTATGTTACAAAACCCAATATAAGTGAAGCAAAATAGTATTTTTTAAGATTATAAATACAGTTCTATAGATTTATAAGTTACCCAATAAGTAGAACAAACTTGTAACTATGGAGTTATATTAATAAAACAACTGTATCAAAATCAACTACAATAATAATAACTAATTAAAAAGAAGTATGAACACATATCAAAATTCATTTGATGGAAATATCCCGCAAGATGTAACTGCAAGACCGGGAGAGAACGCTATATTCATTGTCTACAGTCTAAAACACTCGGCAGATACAATCGAAAAAGTAAAAGATGTATGTGCCAACTTTTCTGCAATGATACGCAGCATGCGTAATCGTTTCCCTGATATGCAATTCAGTTGTACGATAGGTTTCGGAGCTGATGCATGGAGCCAATTATTTCCAGAAAAAGCCAAACCTAAAGAATTAAGTACCTTCAAAGAAATAAAAGGGGATAAATATACAGCAGTATCTACTCCAGGAGATATCTTACTACACATCCGAGCCAGACAAATGGGGTTATGCTTTGAATTTGCCTCTATTATTGATGAAAAGTTGAAAGGAGTTGTCGAATCTGTTGACGAAACTCATGGGTTCAGATACATGGACGGAAAAGCAATTATCGGTTTTGTAGATGGTACAGAATCTCCCGCCGTAGACGAAAATCCCTACTATTTTGCAGCCATTGGTAATGAAGATCCAGATTTTGCAGGAGGTAGTTACGTGTTTGTACAAAAGTACATTCATGACATGATTGCCTGGAATGCACTCCCGGTAGAAGCACAGGAAAAGGTTATCGGCCGTCACAAGTTCAATGATGTTGAATTGTCGGACGAGGAAAAACCGGAGAATGCCCACAATGCAGTTACTAACATTGGAGACGATTTGAAAATAGTACGAGCCAATATGCCATTTGCCAATACCTCAAAAGGAGAATACGGAACCTACTTTATTGGTTACGCCAGTACGTTCAGTACTACCCGGAAAATGCTGGAGAATATGTTTATAGGCAGTCCTGTTGGTAATACCGACCGCCTGCTGGATTTCAGTACACCGGTAACAGGGACACTCTTTTTCGCTCCCTCATACGATTTGCTTTCCGAACTTGGCGAGTGATTATTCCGGCATTATTGATTTTATAATAAGAACAAAGAGGATATTTATTTTTAAGTATCCTCTTTGTTCTTCATAACACAGTCCTATCGTTTTATTCATAATGATTCTCTGTCAGTTCTTTGTAGTTATAGAACTTTTGAGTACCTTTGTTAAGAAAGTCACTCAAATAAATTTACTTATCAAGAATATATATGAAAACCAATTTTGATTATAACTCAGTACCCGGTAACTTCACTCATTGCCTCAATAAGCAATGCTCACATGCAGCAGACTGTCTGCGCCATCAGGTAGCGCTCCATATCCCATCTAAACGGGATACTATCAACATAGTGAATCCGGCATACGCAACTGTTAACGGTGGAGAAAACTGTTCTTTTTTTAAGGTGGACCAGTTATTGCGTTATGCATCAGGTATCATACATTTACTGGATAAAGTTCCGCATAGTGATGCAGTCGTCATCAAACAACAGATGCTTGAACACTTCGGACGAAATGCTTATTACCGCTTCAGACGTAAAGAACAACTTATCACTCCCTCTGAACAAAAATACATCCGACAGTTATTCCGCAAAAAAGGGATAATGGATGAACCTGTATATGATGAATACGTAGAACAATATGAATGGTAAAACGAAATTTATTCTCAACCTATATGAAACAACTGTTTCAACATATTGAGAAAAGTTTCTCAATATGTTGAGAATAAATTCTCAATAGGTTGAAACTAGTTTCTCAACGTATTGAAATAGAATGAAACACTTTAAAAGCCCCTTTACTATATTTACTCATTGGAAGAAAGAACAGATATGGCAGATAATTATATAGAAAAGCAGTACGAACAATACGAAGCAAGAAAAGCAGCTTGGGAGAGAGCCCGGAAATATGGCAAGCCAACAAGTACAATGAACCGGAATAAACAGGTTAAGCCAGTCATGGAGAAGAAGAAAAAACGAGTATTCGTGACCGGAGGTGCCACAGGGATTGGTAAAGTTATTGTAATGGCATTTTGTACTGCAGAAAGCTACCAGGTGGCGTTCTGCGATAAAAATGAGACAGCAGGGCAACAAACTGCAAAAGAGACCGGAGCGACATTTTATCAGGTGGATATAAGTGAAAAAGAAGCACTCGAACATTGCATGCAACGCATTTTTATGCTCTGGGGCGATATTGATATTATTATCAATAATGCAGGTATCAGCGAATTTTCTCCCATTACCGAAACAAACATAGAAGATTTCGACAAGATACTCTCTGTCAACCTGCGTCCGGCATTTATCACATCTCGCCTGCTGGCTATCCACCGTAAAGCTCAAACCTCCTCGAATCCATTCGGACGAATCATTAATATTTGTTCCACCCGTTATTTAATGAGCGAACCAGGCAGTGAAGCTTATGCAGCATCCAAAGGTGGCATCTATTCACTTACCCACGCACTGGCACTCTCACTCTCTGAATGGCATATAACCGTCAATTCCATTGCTCCGGGTTGGATACAGAATCATAATTACGAACAACTTCGCCCGGAAGATCATGCACAACATCCTTCGGGACGCGTAGGAAAACCAGAAGATATTGCCCGGATGTGCCTGTTCTTAAGCCAGGAAGAGAATGACTTCATCAATGGTGAAAACATTACTATCGACGGAGGAATGACCAAAAAGATGATTTATACGGAATAAAAACATTCCACAACTTTTATTCTCCACTGAACGATATTAAACCTAGGCAGAAAAGAGTTTCAGCTACAATAGTACAATTCTTTTCTGCATTATGTCTTTTATCTGTGCCCGTAACTGGCGGGCATTAATCGGTTTGGGCATATATCCGTCGAAACCACTTTCCATCACACGTTGTTCATCCGAAGCATATGCAAATGCAGTAATAGCGATGATAGGTACTTTGGCCGAATATTTACGAATTTCCTGTGCAGCTTCATAGCCATCCATCACAGGCATATTGATATCCATCAGGATGATTTGCGGATCTTCTTTTCTAAACATATCTACCGCCTCTTGTCCATCCCAGGCATGAATCAACTGATAATCATTCTTCAGAATCGATTCAAAAAGCTTGTAATTACTATCATTATCTTCGGCAATCAGGATAGTCAGTTTATCCTTTTCCACAGATATAGGCTGATATTCCTTCTTTTCGCTTATTTCCTCCTGTCCCGCAGGCTTATAGGGCAATGTAAACCAAAAAGTTGACCCGTTACCTTCTTCAGATTCAACGCCAATACAACCTCCCATATGATTTACCAATGTCTGACAGATAGACAACCCCAGTCCTGTTCCCTGTGCAAAATTATTCAGCTTCACAAAACGCCCGAAAATACTCTCCTGCTTATCTCTCGGAATACCGCATCCGGTATCGGACACATAGAAGTATAACTCTTTTCCCTGCAATTCATAGCCAAAGCGAACGCTCCCTTCCGATGTGAATTTTATCGCATTTGTTATCAGATTAATCAACAATTGTGAAAGCCTGTTTTTCTCTATATGAACAGGGCATATATCCAATGACGGCACAAACTCCAGACAAACAGTATCCGATTTTAACCTCAACTGCAATACACTCTCCAGCTCCTTCATCACACTATTCAGTTCTACATTAGAATAATGAAACTCTAATGTTCCTGCTTCTATCTTCGACAAATCCAGAATATCACTGATTAGCTGTAGCAATAACTCATTATTATTCTCAATAATGCTGACATACTCCTGCTTTTCCTGTTCTTCTTCCGTAGAGGCCAGTATTCCCGAAAAGCCGACAATTGCATTCAGCGGAGTACGGATTTCATGGCTCATATTGGCAAGGAAAGCAGATTTCAGGCGATTGGATTCTTCTGCACGGTTCTTTGCAGTAGTCAGTTCCAACTCCATCTTCTTACGATTGGTTATGACCTGTGACGAACCGATCAGTGTGACCGGGTTTCCTTCTTCATCACGTTCTTGCACGGCTGCCTGTGCTTCCACCCAATCTATCTTGTGCACATGGTTTTCTACATTTACCACCCTATACTCCTCTTTCACTTTATCCGATTTACCTTCTATCAGATCGTGATATGCCTGTTCTACCCTCTTACGGTCCTTTTTGTATATCTTCGAGAAGTATTGTGAATCGGGTACTGCCAACTGCTCTTCGGGCACATCACTTTCCACTGTACTCAATTCTATCGGCCTGTTGATATCACATAAAATAGTTTTGCTTATCAAATCCCACTTCCAGGGAACAATATTCGCCACATCAAGTGCCATCGCCAACTTATTGTTTGTAGTGCTCAGCTTCTGCTGTGCTTTATGCAAATCCGTACTATCCATACAAAATACATCGATTATCCCAGAATTACGAGTTCCTTTCAGCACCACATCATAAAATGTATCAATCTTCTTAAAATAATAAGGGAATGTGATTGCCCTGTTCTCAGTCAGTGCCTTCTGAGTAAAATGTAAAAACTCAGGAAGAGATTCGGGAAACAATTCGCTTGCCTTCTTACCGACCGCATCTTCCCGACGAAAGAAGTTATTCTCAAAATGAGAATTTACATTCCGGTATATCATATCAACCGGAACTCCGGCCTTATTCAGCACCAATTCCTCCTGCATATAGAGTATAGGCATATTATTTACCAGATTCTTATAATCGGCCATCGTATCTATTTCTTTTTGCTGAATTTCTCTGAGTCTTTTTAATGTACGAATACGGAATGTAAAAAATAAAATGAGTACAAGAATACAAAATGAAGCCCCCAGAATGAAGTAATGATATTGTTCCCAAAAAGTAAGAGGTTTATTGAGAAAGTGCGTATTTTCAGGACACAAAGAAGGCGATATATCCTTTCGCAGTAAGGCTTTGTAATTAATAACCGGCACGCCATCCACAGAACGATAAAAAGGAATATTACGCGGTTGTCTGCCTTCAAGCACTTCTGACAAAATACGTATAAGCTCTTTATCATAACGTTCCCAGTCGTGCACATAGCCACCAACCATTCCACCGTCGGCAGTAACGCCAATTGTATTAAGAACAAACAAAGGGGCAGCCACTGTAGTGATCACTTTATGAGCATTTGTAACAAGCGAAGTATTACCTGCAAATGTACGCTTATAATACCATGAAGAAAATAATATTCCAGTAGTCTTTGCATTAACACGATACAACGAATCAACCAACAGATTTATAGGTAGTATCTGAGGAGATAAATATTCATATTCAACAGAAGGATATTTCTCTTTTATAACCTCTCTGACTTCGACCTCATTGATTACATTAATAAAACGTTCATCTCCTATAAAAATAAACTTTTTCATATCAGGAATCATTTGAGATATCAACTCCACATTTTTCTCTATATACAAATCCGAATACAAAAGAACCAAATTATACGGGTCTGCCAACTGAGTAATGGGAATACGTTCTGCTTGTGGAATTACTTTCTTATGCAAATAATATTTGTCGGGGCCTGTATAATCTTTTTCGGCACAAAGCACCATCGGGATATCTCCCCATACTCTTTTAAAATCTTCTTTTAACAATAGAGCAGGATCCCCCAGTAACAGTAGCAGACGTGGAGGATAAGCACCGTATCTTTCAAAAAGAGCCGATTTGAATTCTTCCAGATCGGTCGCATCATCATCTATCAGCATCATATTCATATGCTCGGTATAAACAGCCAACTGAGGATCTTCTGCCACAAACCGAGTAGTTGCCGAAATCATACGACTACTCCAGGAGGTTGCTTCTGTGTATGCATTGATAACAAGAATATAACCTTTCTTGTAGGCTGTATCGTTCTGGGCAATTATTAAATTTACAGATAGCAGGCATAAAAAAAGAAGAAGGCATCGTTTGATTACGACCACAGGAAAAGATTTAATGCAAGAAATAAGTATCATAAAAAATTAATATATCAGTTTGTCAGCTTATGCAGCGACAAAATTATCAAAAAAGAAATGAACGATGCAATATTCTTCCAACAAAAGCACTATACAATATACATTTTATTAATAATAAACACCAATCCAAACTAATATGCAAAGTTTACCGTATTTTATTCGATGATACTTGCAATACTGCTTAAATAGAATTTATTTTGCAAAGCGTTATAACAACCCGGAAACAAGAAACCATATGCTGCATCCTTTCATTCACAAAGTTACCCACTTGCCCCTGCCGGAGCAATTTACATATCCGTTTCATTATACGCCACATCCGCTCTGCCTGATAGCCACAGAAGAAGTACAGTACTATATCAAAACCCAGAAACAATGGGAACAGGAATTGCAGCAAGGAAAAATGTTCGGAGTATTAGTGGTACAAACCCCTGATGGTGAGATAGGCTATCTGGCAGCTTTCTCCGGAAACCTTGCCGGCAAAAACCTACACTCCTACTTCGTACCTCCTGTATATGATTTACTCCAACCCGACGGATTTTTCAGAATAGAAGAAGAAAAAATCTCTGCCATCAACATTCAGATCAGACAGTTGCAGGAAGATAATTATTATCTGGCACTCAAACAGAAACTGAGCGAAGAAAACATTCTGAACCGACAAGCTATAACTCAGGCTAAGGCAGCTTTGAAAGCAGCCAAAGAAGCACGTGAACTTCGACGTATAAACAATCCCGATGAGGCAGAACAAGCAGCTATGATACGCGAAAGCCAGCATCAGAAAGCAGAGTTCAAACGACTGGAAAAGCATTGGAAAGTTCGCATTACTGCCCTGCAAAAGGAAACAGATGATTATACAGCAAAAATAGAAGCTCTCAAAAACGAACGCAAAATGCGGTCGGCAGCCCTGCAACAAAAGCTTTTTGAACAATTCAAAATGCTGAATGCCAACGGAGAAATAAAAGATCTATGTACTATCTTCAAACAGACCATACAGAAGACGCCTCCTGCCGGTGCCGGCGAATGTGCTGCTCCCAAACTATTACAATATGCCTATCTGCACCAACTCAAACCCATTGCCATGGCCGAATTCTGGTGGGGCAACTCTCCAAAAGCAGAGATACGCCACCATGGTTACTACTATCCAGCCTGCAAAGGAAAGTGTGAACCTATTCTGAAGCATATGTTACAAGGGCTGAATGTAGAGCCCAATCCATTATCGAACGATCTTCACAAGAAGACAACACTCGAAGTTCTTTTTGAAGATGAGCAGTTGCTTGTTGTCAACAAACCCGCCGGCATGCTTTCCGTGCCCGGAAAAGGAGAAATAAATTCTGTCTATCAACACCTGAGAACCCAATATCCTGATGCTACAGGCCCAATGATTGTACACCGTCTGGATATGGCTACTTCGGGAGTGCTGCTTGTTGCCAAAACCAAAGAGACACATCAGAATCTGCAGGCACAGTTCAAAAATCGTACAGTAAAGAAGCGTTATATTGCTTTACTGGACGGAATCATCGCACCGGATGAAGGCATTCTGAATCTTCCACTCTGTCCGGATCCTCTCGACAGACCCCGGCAGATAGTAAATAAAGAGTATGGTAAAACCGCCATCACCAAATATCAGGTTCTCGAACGCAATGAATCTCAAACACGTATAGCTTTCTATCCACTCACCGGACGGACGCATCAATTACGTGTTCATGCCGCCCACCCGCTTGGTCTTAACTGCCCTATTACGGGAGACGAGCTCTATGGAAAGCAAGCAGACCGGCTTTATCTGCATGCCGAATACCTGGAGTTTGTACATCCGGTTTCCGGAGAGATCATTCGTATTGAAAGAAAAGCGGATTTCTAACATTTTCTGATCTGGCAGGAAACCTCTATATTTACGCCACGTATTTATAAACGAAGACAATTATGGTAAATCAAGCTAATACACAAGAATACGATATCCTCCTCCAAATATGGGAAAGAGCAGTCCGAAGTTCTCACCACTTTCTATCCGAAGAAGATATACGGTTTTATAAGCCCTTAGTACGCCATGAATATTTTCCGGCGGTACAACTCTACACGATCCGTAATCATTCCGGACAGATAACCGCTTTCATGGGATTGAGTGACAGCCTCATCGAAATGTTGTTTGTAGATCCTGATGAACAGGGACATGGATATGGCAAACAATTAATAGAATTTGCAATACGCCAAAAACAGATACATAAAGTAGATGTGAACGAGCAGAACGGGCAGGCACTCCGATTCTATCAGAACAGAGGGTTTGAAATCATCAGTCGGGACGATCTGGACAGTACGGGAAAACCATTCCCAATTCTGCATATGCAACTGAAAAACATCCGGTTAAGAAAAGCAGAGCCTGAAGACATTTGTGCCATGCATGCTACGTTTGAACAAAGTGTTCTCAACACCTGTTCGCTGCACTACACCGCTCCACAAATCCGTGCATGGCTTGAAAGAGCAACCCCGGAACGTTGGAGGGAACTACTTCAAAGTGATTTGTATTTCATACTCGCCGAAGAGACGAAACACTTCCAGACAGTTGGTTTCACCTCTATCAATGCCAACGGCTATCTGCACAGTATGTTTGTTCACCCGCAATTCCAGCATCAGGACATAGCTTCTCTCCTTTTACGTCAAGCAGAAGAGTATGCTCGTCTCCATCAGGCAGTGTCTATCCACTCAGAAGTCAGTATTACCGCTCACCTTTTTTTTGAAAAACAAGGATATATAACAGAAAAAGAGCAGATAGTATCTATAGGCGATATTAAAATGACTAATTTTGTGATGTATAAGAGTTTGTAAGTTTGCGAGTTTGTGAGTCACAATATGAGAGTATACAACTAAAAAACTCATAAACTAAAGAACTAAAAAACTTATTTTTTATAGTTTTGTGTCCTGATAATCCAATAAAGACTTTAAATGTCAAAATTAAAATACCTGCCTCTTCTCTTTGTCTGCCTGCTGGCCTCATCCGGTTTGCATGCCCAATTCATGGACTATGGTTCAGACCCCGCCCGGTTCAAATGGAATATAGTCCGATTGCCTCATTATAACCTGGTTTATCCGCAAGGAACAGACTCCATGGCCTACCGCTATGCCCTCTACCTGGAAAATGCTTATCCGCACATACAAAAAACAATCGGAAAACCCATAAAGGCTAAGTTTCCCGTTATCCTGCACCCTGCCAATATGATATCCAACGGCATGGTATCGTGGGCTCCCCGCCGTATGGAGCTCATCACTACTCCATCTTCTGATTTAGGTATTCAAAGGTGGGATAAACATCTGGTATTACACGAATCCCGGCACGTATTCCAGACAGGAAAAGTAATGCGTGGCATTTTCAAGCCATTCTATTATCTGATAGGCGAACAGGCTGCGGGAGTTGCTGCATTCTTCCTACCAGTGTGGTTTCTCGAAGGTGATGCCGTAGGTACAGAAACAGCCATGTCCAACGGAGGCAGAGGACGATTGCCTGAATTCAATATGGCTTACCGGGCACAAATGCTGGGAGGAAACAAATTCTACTCTTTTGATAAATGGCTGTTAGGTTCATACAAAAACTATACCGGTACATATTATGCACTGGGATATGATATGACTTCCTATGCCCGTCAGCGTTATGGAAGTGACATTTGGGATAAAAGTACAACCCGGTATACCGGTAATATACTTTTTGAAGGATCATTTAAACACTACACGGGAAGTAGTTTCAAACGACTCTATCACGACACATTCGACTTTTTGAGGGAGGGATGGGAAAAACAGGATACGGCTGTCATTGTTCCGGCATATCTATCACCCGACAATAAAACCTACACATCTTACAGGTATCCTTTGGCTATCAATGACTCTGTTGTGATAGCTGTCAAATCGGGACTGAAAGATATTAATTCTTTAGTAGCCATCAGCAATGGAAAAGAAAAACGGTTGAGCTATATAGGCAGTATCAACAGCCGGTTAGATTTCCACAACAATCGTATCTACTGGACAGAAATAGTTCCGGGTATCCGCTGGACCCATGAAAACTATTCCGTACTGAAATACT
The DNA here is from genome assembly GCF_949740115.1 of Bacteroides sp. 41_26. NCBI lineage: Bacteria > Pseudomonadati > Bacteroidota > Bacteroidia > Bacteroidales > Bacteroidaceae > Bacteroides > Bacteroides sp. 41_26. The sequence goes on along the minus strand of NZ_CATJGZ010000100.1, from coordinate 3,506 downwards.
ACGATCTGGATAAAGACCGGATAAAAACGGTTGCTCCCCGCCAACGTTACCTCGCTCCTTCTATTGATAAAAACGGACAGATAGCCGCAGTTTCGCGAAGCACAATTGCCGGAAAGAATCAGCTTGTATTAGTCGACCTGGAAGATGGAAAAGAACTCCGGTCTTTTGACGTTCCGGAGAATGCGTTCATCAAGGAACTGACATTCGGAGCGGATGACAAGATTACTGCAATAACCGTTACGGATGCAGGAATCACTCTATTTCAATTTGATCCTTCCTCCGGTATATGGAAAGAACTACTACAAACCACCTCTGTCAATGTCACTTCACCAATCTGGAAGGACGGAAAAATCTATTTTGAATCGGGCGCCAACGGTACTAACAATATATATTGCTTAAACCCGGCAAATAATCAGGTATATCGCCTGACTAATGCACGATTCGGGGCATTCGATCCCTCATTTTCCAGATCGGACAATCGCTTATTCTTTGCCGACTATCAGGCAAATGGATACCGGATTGCTTCATTACCTGCAGACAGCCTGTTGTTTGAAAGGACCGATTTCGGGAAACCCGTCTCTATGCCTTTCACAGAGACATTGGCTGCACAAGAACAATTCAACCTTGACTCTGCGCGTCTGGAGGCAGTCGATTTCCAACCGGAGCGTTATCGGAAAGGAGTACATACATTCAAAATCCACAGCTGGGCCCCATTCTATTATGATGTGGCAGAAGCTATGAATACCAGTGCTTCGGATCTCAGCACAATTGTTAAGCCCGGGGCTACAATCATGTCTCAGAATACGCTGAATACTGCCATCATGCAGGCAGGCTGGTATTATCACAAAGGGTATCATCACGGAAAATTATCTTTTACCTATCAAGGATGGTTCCCGGTCATCGACCTTGCTGCCGATTATGGCGACAAGGCTTTTAATATGGCCTGGAAAAAGAATGAAAAGGGACAGGCTGTGACCCAAGGATATTATACCAACCGCAATCTGCTGGAAGCTGAAGCTCGTGTCTATCTCCCCTTTAATCTGACACGAAATCAACGGATCAGAGGTATACAACCAGCATTCACTTACTATTTTACCAATAATAAGTACCAGGAATACAGTACGCAGAAGTTTCGTAACTTTCAATACATCCTGCCGGAAGTCCTGTTCTATAATTACAGACGAAAGGCCCAGCGGGATATTCTTCCCCGGAACGGTTACCAGCTTCGGTTACAGTACCTGATGACACCCTTCAATACAGAAAATTATGGAAGTCTGTATGCTGCCCGGCTTACTACTTACTGGCCCGGCATTGTACGCAACCATGGCTTAATGCTCCGCTTCGGCTATCAGTATCAAGACCTGGACAACAAAGCATTGTATCTTCCCAAACACTTATTGGAAAAGCCACGCGGATATAATTTTCAATATCAAACCCAGCAACAATGGGCTTTCAAAGCTGATTATGCTCTTCCTCTCCTGTCACCGGATCTAAGTATCGGACCATTGATTTACATCCGCCGATTACGTGCTAACCTCTTCTACGATCTGTCACGCAATCAAGCCAGCCGTAAGAGCGCATGGACTACACAAAGCTCTTACGGTGCCGATCTTATATTCGACTGGAATGTATTACGCATGAGCTATCCACTTACTACCGGAGTACGATTAATTAAACCGATTGATTATGGAAACTTCCAGGCTGAAATGTTGTTTTCAGTTAGTTTCTAACGGATATTCTTTTTGAAAGAGTTAAAGTTAACCTCAACGACAGGAACCTACTTAAAGAAAATTAATGAAGCAATCCTGCAAAGATTAATAACCTATCTTTGCAGGCGTAAACCATAAGATAACAAAATGAGAAAATTACTTTGTCCCCAGTGTAAAATCGCTGGCATGTATGTTAAAAATGAACAAGGCGAACGCCTGTTAGTATATATTACCCAAGAAGGAACAGTGTTTCCCAAAGATGCAGAAGCTTCAACAGAAGGATTTGATATGACAGAAATATATTGCCTGGGATGTTCCTGGCACGGTTCTCCCAAGCGTCTGACTAAATTTTAATCACTTTCTTTTAGCTATAACTCTACAAGGCAAACCGCTCATCTCTGCAAAATTCATAGGATATGTATTGGCTATAAATTCAGCAGACTTCTCATCGCCAACCAATAACTGTCCCAAACGGCAGAGATTTTCTATGATAAAAACTCCTTTATCAGCACAATACTGGTCTTTAGGTGTATGCTCTTTCCCTCTTCTCACACCGGCAAAATCAATTCCTATTATAGAAATATGTCTGTCCAACAATCTCTCTATCAGTTCATCCGACAATTGCGGATGTTCTGAGAAATAGGCTTTACTACCATAACTTTCCCTTTCAATATATCCGCTATAAAAAGAAACAAACATATCGGGCCTCGCTTTAGAAAGATCAATATCCTGCACCTCTATATCCCTGCCGGATATGGAACTCACATCAAAAACGATAGCTTTTCGTTCCGTATAGTTCAAAGGGAATTCTTTATTCATCACATCAAAATGAGTGCCTAAATGTCCTGTGAAAGCCTTGTTCTCATTACCCTGTGCATCTTTTATCATCTTCGGAGTGACCTTCAGTGTCAAATCAACCAATCTACTATTGTTACCTTCCCCCTGTTCAGGTACATTTTCAATCTTCCGAACCGAATCATTATAGAGTTCCTGCTTCAACCGTCTCAAATAAGGAGAAAACGCTACATTCTCTGCTCCATACTCCAGATTGGCAGTATATTCCAAAGGAATCCAGGTAGAGATATCCGCTTCATTGTGTTGAAGGATAGCTTCCATTTTATCCAAGGCCTTATATATCTTTGCTTCCAGCGTTGCAAGTTCCCCCATCTCCCGAAACAACGGTAATAGTTTATCCCGATAAAAAGGAGGTAGCGTATCAAACAACTCCTCAATCTTACGGTCTTCAACTTCTTCGTCTTTTTGCGTTTTATAGAAAGCAGGAATATCTCCTGTAATAGCCTCGCCCAAATCATGAAGAATACACATCTGAATCACTTTATTCATATCAGCCTCAGGAAATTCATCCTGTACAAAATATGCCAGTAAAGTAAGTCGCCAGCTATGCTCAGCTACGCTCTCATGGCGATAGGTTGATGTCCACGAATGGCGTGTATTACACTTTAGTCTCTCGGCAACAGCCATAAAGTTGATAAGTTCTCTGGGTTCCATACGCATTTCTGTCTTTTAAAGAAACAAAAGTAACGTTTTTATGAGGTACAACAATAATTACTCCTATAAAATCACTTTTTTTATACTTCCTATTGAACAAAAAAAATCCCTTTGCGTTTATATTATGCAAATCAGCCTGAAGCTCTTTATGCATATGTGAATATCCATATCGCAGCATTCGCATGCCTCCCCGGCATAGACAGGTAAGATTGCATAGTAGTTTTGTCGTGTTTTATTTTGTGTTTGTGTTGTGACGGTGCTGCGATGTGAATCGGGGTACCGTTTTTT